>NZ_JAPDCI010000001.1:313274-515467 GCF_027705905.1 Aeromonas sp. Y293-4
CCAACCAACCAACCAACCAACCAACCAACCAACCAACCAACCAACCAACCAACCAACCAACCAACCAACCAACCAACTCGCCCCAGCCAATCCGCTATCAACATCCCAACCTGTCACTCTGTATTGATGGGCCCCTGTGATAACAAGAGCACGCTCCATCACCTCCTATCCCCTACCCGCAACGAATTACCCTGACGGGCAGATGTGAGCAGTCAACGCCATCTCAAGAGCTAAAGGTGTGATAAACAGGATAAGCGGAGCCTCGCTAACGCAATGCAGCAGAACTGCGACTGGCATACGTGCAGGGCCAACCGACTGGCAGAGACAGAGCAATGATAATTCGCAGAGAAAGCGGGAAAGACTGTCAGTGAAGAGAGTTGTTGCACCGGTTGCTCAACCGACACATCAGCAGTTGCCACGATGCAAAGATAAAAAAATGGCAGCCATCTGGCTGCCATTGGGAGAGCACGATTCAGCGATCAGAGGGTCGCAGCGACTTCATCGGAGATGGAGCCGTTGTGATACACCTCTTGCACATCGTCCAGATCTTCCAGCATGTCGATCAGACGCATCAGCTTGGGTGCAGTTTCTGCATCCAGCTCCGCTTCGGTGGAGGGGATCATGGTCACTTCGGCGCTCTGGGCCTTGAAGCCGGCAGCTTCCAGACCGTCCAGCACGGTACCGAAGTCGTTCGGGGTGGTGTACACCTCGATGGTGCCATCCTCTTCGGTGACCACGTCATCGGCGCCCGCTTCCAGCGCGGCATCCATCAGGGCATCTTCGTCTACGCCCACGAAAGTCAGCAGACCTTTCTTGCTGAACAGATAGGCAACGGAGCCGTCGGTACCCAGGTTGCCACCGCACTTGCTGAAGGCGTGGCGCACTTCGGCTACGGTACGGTTACGGTTATCGGTCAGGCACTCTACCATCACGGCAGAGCCAGCCGGGCCGTAACCTTCGTATACGATGGTCTCGAGCTGTTCGCCATCGCCACCACCGGCGCCACGCTGAATGGCACGGTTGATGGTGTCGCGGGTCATGTTGTTGGTCAGGGCGGCAGTCACCGCAGCACGCAGACGCGGGTTGTTGGCCGGATCGGCATCACCCAGACGCGCGGAGGTAGTGATTTCGCGGATCAGTTTGGTGAAGATCTTGCCACGCTTGGCGTCCTGAGCGGCCTTGCGGTGTTTGATGTTGGCCCATTTACTGTGACCTGCCATAGAGACTCTCCGTTATTTTTTAAATGTCAGTAACACTGATCATGACTAACCCAAGGGAAACACAGAGGCCGCACGGCGGCGGCCTCCGGTGCCGGTATCGGCTTACTCGTCGCCCTTGACGGTGGTTGCAATCGCCAGCTCACCCAGTTGGGCGGCGTTGGCAAGGCTGGGGGCGTCTGTCATCAGACAGGCGGCCGCGGTCGTTTTCGGGAAGGCGATGACGTCCCGAATGTTTTCGGTGCCGGTCAGCAGCATGCTGAGACGGTCCAGACCGAAGGCCAGACCGGCGTGCGGCGGGGTACCGTACTTCAACGCATCCAGCAGGAAGCCGAATTTCAGGCGCTGCTCGGCCGGGGTGATACCCAGGATATCGAACACGGTGGATTGCATCTCGCTGTTGTGGATACGGACAGAGCCTCCACCCACTTCGTAGCCGTTGATCACCATGTCGTAGGCGTTGGCGTAAGCACCCACAGGGTTGGCTTTCAGCTCGGCCGGGCTCATGTTGCTCGGCGCGGTGAACGGGTGGTGCATGGCGGCCAGACCACCTTCACCATCTTCCTCGAACATCGGGAAGTCGATGACCCACAGCGGTTTCCAGCTGTTCTCCAGCAGGCCCAGATCGCGACCCACTTTCAGACGCAGGGCGCCCATGGCATCGCAGACCACTTTCTTGCTGTCAGCGCCAAAGAAGATGATGTCGCCGTCGGCTGCGCCGGTACGGGCCAGGATCTCGCGCACGATGGCGTCAGAGAGGAACTTGGCAACCGGAGACTGCACGCCTTCGATACCATTGGCCGCTTCGTTGACCTTCATCCAGGCCAGGCCCTTGGCACCGTAGATGCCGACAAACTTGGTGTACTCATCGATCTGCTTGCGAGAGAGCTCGGCACCACCCGGGACTTTCAGGGCAGCCACACGGCCTTTCGGATCGTTGGCGGGGCCAGCGAACACGGCGAACTCGACAGCAGTCAGCAGATCAGCCACATCGACCAGCTCCATTGGCAGACGCAGGTCCGGCTTGTCGGAGCCGTAGCGACGCATGGCTTCGTCGAAGGTCATGATCGGGAAGTCGCCCAGATCCACGTTCAGGATGTGCAGCCACAGTTTGCGGATCATCTCTTCCATCACTTCACGCACCTGCGGCGCGGTCATGAAGGAGGTCTCCACGTCGATCTGGGTGAATTCCGGCTGGCGGTCGGCACGCAGGTCTTCGTCACGGAAGCACTTGACTATCTGGTAGTAGCGATCGAAGCCGGACATCATCAGCAACTGCTTGAACAGCTGGGGTGATTGCGGCAGAGCGTAGAACTTGCCCTTGTGCACGCGGCTCGGCACCAGATAGTCACGGGCACCTTCCGGGGTGGCCTTGGTCAGCATCGGGGTCTCGATATCGAGGAAGCCGTGCTCGTCCATGAAGCGGCGTACGAAGGCGCTGGCCTTGGCACGGGTCTTCAGGTACTTGGCCATCTCGGGACGACGCAGATCCAGGTAGCGATACTTGAGGCTGATCTCTTCGCTGTTGACCTGGTTGAAGTCCAGCGGCAGCGGCTCGGCACGGTTGATGATGTTGAGTTCGTGGGCGAACACTTCGATGGCGCCAGTGGCCATGTCGCTGTTGCGCTGGGACTCGGGACGGGTGCGCACCACGCCGGTCACCTGGATGCAGAACTCGCCGCGCAGCTCGGAGGCCAGGGCGAACGCGTCCGGCTTGTCCGGATCGAAGAACACCTGAACGATCCCTTCCCGGTCGCGCATATCGATAAAGATCAGACCGCCGAGATCACGACGACGATGAACCCAACCGCACAATGTAATGGTCTGCCCTGCATGGGCCTCATTGACCTGTCCGCAATAGATAGAGCGCATGGACTTCTTCCTTCGAAATTGTAGAGAGACGGTTAACCTTGGGCCGCCGGGCACGACTGGCAAGCACCGTCTGTCTCACAGCTGGCCAGATTCTTTTTCTTACCCGGTTTGAAATCAGTCTCGTACCATCCGGTTCCCTTGAGCCGGAAGCCTGCCGCCGATATCAGCTTGACCAGATTCGGCTTGCTACAGGCCGGACAGTCGGTCAGGGGGGCATCGGAAAGCTTTTGCAGTTTTGCCAATTCATGGCCACAGACGTCGCAACGATATTCGTAGATAGGCATGGGTCACAAGAAATTGAAAAACAAAAGGGCTAGCATTATAGAGGAAAACCCCCTTTTGGGTAAAATGGCCAGCAGCCTCCTTTCGCCAGTTTTTTGCACTCGATGGCAAAAAGCGGGCAAAAAATCGGCACGAATGCACCAAGAGCGAAGAGAATAGCCACCATGAGCCTCTATTTGGGCCTGCCACAGTGGTCCCACCCCAGCTGGCCCGGCCAGTTGCTGGGCCTTGGCGCCAAGCCTGCCGAACACCTCGCCCACTACGCGACCGTCTTCAACTCGGTGGAGGGTAACACCACCTTCTACGCCCTGCCGACACAGGACACGGTACAGCGCTGGGCCGATGCGGTGCCTAATCACTTTCGTTTCAACTTCAAGTTTCCGCAAACCATCAGCCACCAAAGCGATCTGGTGAGCGCAGACAAGCAAGTCGCCGACTTTATTCGTCTGCTCGCGCCACTACACGACAAGCTGGGGCTGCTCACTCTGCAGTTGCCCGCCCGTTTCGGGCCACAGGGGCTGGCCAGACTGGCGGCCTTTATCGAGCGGCTGCCGCGGGAGTTTCGCTACGCCATTGAAGTGCGTCACCCTGAGTTCTTCGCCAAGGGGGAGGCCGAGCGGGCATTGAACCGACTGCTGATGGAACAGGGTGTGAACCGGGTGATGCTCGACAGCCGGCCACTATTCTCGGTGCCAGCAACCACGCCAGCCCTTGTCGATGCCCAGGGCAAGAAACCGCGCCTGCCGGTGCATCTGCTGGTCACCGCCCACGCTCCCATGGTGCGCTTTATCGGCCTGCCGGATCCGGCGGCCAATCACCCCTTCCTGCCCAACTGGCTCCCCCACTGGCACCAGTGGCTTTCCGAGGGCAAGGACCTCTACCTCTATATACATACTGCCGACAACGCCCAGGCACCTGAGCTGGCCCGCCAGATCACCCGCTTGCTGGAGCAGGAGATGGCCCCCTGGCCGGGGGAAAACGATCGCGCACGGCAGGGAGTGCTGCGCTTTTAGCCAACCCATTCTGCGGCCATCGTTTCGCTGCAAAAAAAGTGCTTTTTTGTGGCGTGGCAAGCCCTGGCGTCAAGACAAACGGCCATCAATCCTCTACACTACCGCCCCAAGTAAGGGTCCGGAACATGGCCCGTACGAACAGGAACGGTCCAAAGGATTTCACGACCAGCCACCCCGTTCGTAAACAGGTGATAAATCTACTCTGATGGGTGTCACCCAACGACTCAATTGAACAATACAGCCGGGTGATGTCCCGACTGTCAGGTTGCGCCAGCATGCATACCAAAGATCAAATTTTTGCCGCCCCGATCGCCCGATTGGGTGACTTCTGTTTTGACGAACAGGTCGTCGACGTGTTTCCCGATATGATCCAGCGCTCGGTGCCGGGTTACAGTAACATCATCTCTGCCATCGGCATGATGGCCGCCCGCTACGCCCAACCCGAGAGCCGACTCTATGATCTCGGCTGCTCACTGGGCGCCGCGACCCAGGCGATGCGTCGCCATGTCAGCCAGCCCGGCTGCCGCATCACCGCGGTGGATCTCTCCCACCCGATGATTGAGCGCGCCCGCGCCCACCTCTCCGGTTTCAAATCCGAGGTGCCGGTGGAGCTGGTGGAAGCAGATATCTGCGACATCGAGATCGAGAACGCCTCCGTGGTGGTGCTCAATTTCACCCTGCAATTTGTCGAGCCAGAGAAACGGGCCGCCCTGATCCAGCGCATTCACGATGGTCTGCGCCCGGGCGGGATCCTGATCCTGAGCGAAAAGTTTCGCTTCGAAGATGAACCGGTCAACGAGCTGCTGATCGATCTGCATCTCGACTTCAAGCGGGCCAATGGCTACAGCGAGCTGGAGATCAGCCAGAAACGCACTGCCCTTGAGAACGTGATGCGCACCGACAGCCTGCCGGTGCATCAGGCCCGTCTGCGGGATGCCGGTTTCGTCCATCAGGATCTCTGGTTCCAGTGCTTCAACTTCGGCTCCATGATTGCCATCAAATCCAGCGACGCCCAGCCATGATCGACTTTGCCAATTTCTATCAACTGATTGCCAAAAACCGGCTGAGCCACTGGCTGCATACCCTGCCCGCCCAGCTGCACGCCTGGCAACATGACAACCAGCATGGCGACCTGCCGCGCTGGAATCGCGCCCTCAACAAGCTGCCGCAGGTGGCTCCCGGCAACGTCGAGCTGAAAAGCCGGGTCGAGATTGGCTCGGCCGAGAGCCTTGGCGAAGGTGAACGCAAGAAGGTCGAGAGCCTGCTGCGTCACTTCATGCCCTGGCGCAAGGGGCCGTTCACCGTACACGGCATCCACATCGATACCGAGTGGCGCTCTGACTGGAAGTGGGATCGGGTGCTGCCCCATATCAGCCCGCTCGAAGGCCGTTACGTGCTGGATGTGGGCTGCGGCAGCGGTTACCACCTCTGGCGCATGGTGGGTGAAGGGGCTCGGCTTGCAGTCGGCATCGACCCGAGCCCGCTGTTCCTCTGCCAGTTCGAGGCCATTCGCCACTTCGCGGGCAATGATCAGCGCGCCCACCTGTTGCCGCTCGGCATTCAGGAGCTGCCGGAGCTGCGTGCCTTTGACACCGTCTTCTCCATGGGGGTGCTCTATCACCGCAAATCCCCCATCGAGCACATCGAGCAGTTGCGCAATCAATTGAAAGATGATGGCGAGCTGGTACTGGAGACGCTGGTGATTGATGGCGGGGTCAACGACGTGCTGATGCCCACCGATCGTTACGGCAAGATGCGCAACGTCTGGTTTATTCCCTCAAGCCGCGCCCTCAAGCTGTGGGTCGAGCGCTGCGGCTTCACCGACGTGCGGATAGTAGACGAGAATATGACCAGCACCGACGAACAGCGTCGTACCGACTGGATGATTAATGAATCCCTGAGTGACTATCTGGATCCAGACAATCCGGCACTCACGGTAGAAGGACACCCGGCGCCGAAACGTGCCGTACTGATTGCCCGCAAGGCCAAAGACTAGCCGATGGCGATTCAGGAAGTTACACTGACCCAATTCCAGGAAGCACAGTTAAATGAATGACATGAAAAGCAAATTAAAAGGAATGACCCTGCTCTCCCTGCTTAGTCTCGGCGGGTGTGTCAATATGGAAAAAGCGCCTCAGGTCCCTGCTCTGACGCTGGCCGAGCTTCGTAGCGAGCTGAGCCAGAGCGAGCAACGCCTGCAAACATCCATGGAACAGCAACAGAAGCAGTATGTGCAGCAACAGCACCTGCTGGTTCAGCTCAACACAGATGTCACCAATATGAAAGAGTCCGTCAAGCAAGTAGACCACAAGCTCGCCACCCTCCCCTCCGAGCCGCCCAAGCCGATGGCCATCCCCACCGAGAAGTGCCCGGCCCCCAATCAGGGTCACACCATCGATGGCAAGCTGATGGTCGGTGAAGCCGAGTGGATCTGGGTTGATGCGGCCAACGACGCCTTCCAGGCGCGGGTCGATACCGGTGCGACCACCTCCTCCATCAGTGCGCAGGAGATCACCATTTTCGAGCGCAACGGCAAAAACTGGGTGCGCTTCTTCCTGAGCCATCAGGAAGTAGACGACAAGATCCAGATCGAAGCGCCGCTGGTACGCCATGTACGGGTGCGTCAGGCCTCTGCCGACGATCTGGACCGCCGTCCGGTAGTGCGTCTGGCCGTGCGCATTGGCGACATGACCGAGAAAGCCGAATTTACCCTGAAAGACCGTAGCGACATGACCTTCCCTGTGCTGCTGGGTCGCGAATTTTTGAAAGACATCGCCGTGGTTGATGTGGCCCGCGAATATATCCAACCCAAACCCAAGCTCAAGGATGTGAAATAATCCATGGTTTCCCGTAAGCCGTTCTATTTGCTGGTAGCCCTGCTGTACATTGTCGGCCTGGGGATGACGATCTATCACCATATCGCGTTGGATGTGCCGCTGACGCCCGGTGAAAAGCGCCAGATCTGGTCCATCGAAGCCAAGCTGGAGTTTGAGGCGACCGGTGAGCCGGTGATCGCCTCCCTGGCCATTCCGGGCACCCAGCCCGGTTTCACCCTGATGAACGAGAACGCCGCCAGCCCCGGCTACGGCCTCTCCTTCGTCGAGAAAGATGGCGATGCCCGCGCCGAGTGGTCCATCCGCACCGCCTCCGGCCGTCAGGAACTCTACTACCGCGTCGACATGATGGCGGATGCCCACGCCAAACCGGCCGCCAATCCGCAGCCGCCTGCCATCGAGAAGCAGATCGAGAGTGAGCCTTATGCCACCGCGATGAAGCAGATCCTCGAGCGGGCCCAGGAGCGCTCTGCCGACGGCTACACCCTGACTCGCGAGATCATCAAAGAGATCGAGAAACAGGAGCAGAATGCCGAGCTGCTGAAAAAGCACAAGAGCCGCGCCAACCTGATCGCCGAGTTGCTCAACAATGCTGACGTCCCCACCCGCGTGGTGCATGCCCTGAATCTGGAAGATGGGCGCCGTCGTCAGGAGCTGGTGGATTACCTGCAGGTATTCAACAGCCCGACCGACTACAAGCTGTTCAACCCGCAAACCGGTGAACAGGGTCGTCCGGCCAACCTGCTGCTGTGGGAATACAACTCCGGCGCCCTGCTGGACGTGACCGGTGGTCACAACTCCCGTGTCAGCTTCTCGATGATCGAGCAAGAGCAGCCGGTGAGCGTTGCACTGGCGCAGAAGTTCGAAAAATCAGAGATGATGAACTTCTCCATCCACAGCCTGCCACTGGAAGAGCAGACCCTGTTCAAGGGCTTGCTGCTGATCCCGATCGGCGTGCTGATGGTGGTGTTCCTGCGGGTTCTGGTGGGGATCAAGACCTCAGGTACCTTTATGCCGGTGCTGATCGCGGTCGCCTTTATCCAGACCTCGCTGGTCACCGGTCTCATCGGCTTCCTGCTGATCGTCGGCACCGGTCTCATCATTCGCTCCTATCTGTCTCGGCTTAACCTGCTGCTGGTCGCCCGAATATCGGCCATCATCATCATGGTTATCTCGATGATCGGTATCTTCTCCGCGTTCGCCTTCAAGCTGGGGCTGACCGACGGTATGAAGATCACCTTCTTCCCGATGATCATCCTCTCCTGGACCATCGAACGGATGTCCATCCTGTGGGAAGAAGAGGGCCCGAAAGAGGTGTTCCGCCAGGGCGGCGGCTCTCTGCTGGTTGCCGTCATCGCCTATCTGGCCATGGATAACGAGCTCATTCGTCACCTCACCTTCAACTTCCTCGGCCTGCAGCTGGTGCTGATGGCGACCGTGCTGTTGATGGGTAACTACACCGGCTACAAGCTGAGCGAACTGAAGCGCTTCAAGCCGCTGGTGGACGAGATGAAATCTGGCGTCACCCCGGGTAAGGACAAGTAACCGATGTGGTTCTGGGAAAAATACACCACCCCGTGGAGCCTGTCCCAATCAGGCATCCTCGGCATGAACAAACGCAACCACTCCTACATCAGCCGCTACAATCCGCGCAGCCTCTATCCGCTGGTGGATGACAAGCTGCAGACCAAGCAAATTGCGCTGGATGCAGGGGTCACCGTGCCTGAGCTGATCGGTACCATCCGTGCCCAGCACGATGTGGGTCGCATCACCGAGCTGGTAAAAGATTGGCCGGGCTTCTGCATCAAGCCAGCCCGTGGCTCGGGCGGCAAGGGGATCCTGGTGATCCTGCGTCAGGAAGATGGCCTCTTCTATAAACCCAACGGCAGCGCCTCCAACGGTCAGGATCTGGAGCGCCATGTCTCCAACATTCTGGCGGGGCTCTATTCGCTTGGCGGCAAGCCCGACGTGGCACTGGTGGAAGGCCTCATCAACTTTGATGATGTGTTCGACGGCTACTCCTTCGAAGGGGTACCCGATGCCCGGGTCATCATCTTCAAGGGGTTCCCGGTGATGGCGATGATGCGCCTCTCCACCGCCGCCTCCGACGGCAAGGCGAATCTGCACCAGGGCGCCGTGGGGGTGGGTCTGTGCCTGCGTACCGGTCGTGCCCTGCGGGCGGTGCAGTTTGGCAATCCGCTGCGCCACCATCCGGATACCGGCCTCGACCTCTATGAGCTCAAGGTGCCCCACTGGGATACCCTGCTCACCCTGGCCGCCTCCTGCTACGAGATGTCGGGTCTGGGTTATATCGGTACTGACATGGTGCTGGACAAGTTCCGCGGCCCCATGCTGCTGGAGCTCAACGCCCGTCCCGGTCTTGCCATCCAGATCGCCAACGGTCGCGGCCTGGTGCCCAATCTCAAGACCATCGAGAAGCTGGGCCAGGTGAAGATGAACGTGGAGCAGCGGGTCAACTTCGCCAAAGACCACTTCGGGATCTTTGAGGAATAACCCCTCCACTTGTGAACTGAGCGCGCCTATGGCGCGCTTTTTTTATGGTTCATGTTTGTCTGTCGGCATATCCCCCATCCAGCCATAGGGGCAGCACCTCATTTCGAAACGACGAGTACGCCAGCGAACGGCAGCTTGGAATAGCGATGGAACGATGGAACGATGGAACGATGGAACGATGGAACGATGGAACGATGGAACGAGAAGAGTGTGGCCTATGTCAGGGGATGGATAAATCTCAGGTATAAAAAAACCGGCGCCAAGACGCCGGTTCTTCAAGGAGAGTGCGACCCGATTACAGGGAGTCAGCGTTCTCGGACAGGTACTTGGCAACGCCGTCCGGAGAGGCTTGCATACCTTTTTTGCCTTTTTCCCACTGAGCCGGGCACACTTCGCCGTGCTCTTCGTGGAATTGCAGGGCATCGACCATGCGCAGCATCTCGTCGATGTTGCGGCCCAGCGGCAGATCGTTGACCACCTGATGGCGAACGACACCGTTCTTGTCGATCAGGAAGGAGCCACGGAACGCCACGCCGGCTTCCGGATGCTCAACGTCATAGGCTTTGCAGATTTCGTGTTTCACGTCGGCGATCAGCGGGTACTTGACCTGACCGATACCGCCATCTTCCACTTTGGTGTTACGCCATGCATTGTGGGAGAACTGGGAATCGATGGAAACACCAATCACTTCCACGCCACGCTTCTGGAACTCTTCATAACGGTGATCGAAGGCAATCAGCTCGGACGGGCAGACGAAGGTGAAATCGAGCGGATAAAAGAAGACAACGGCAGCTTTGCCTTTGATGTGGGATGACAGGTTGAATGAATCAACGATCTCGCCATTACCCAGAACAGCTGCGGCGGTAAAATCGGGTGCGGGACGGCCTACCAATACCATATTCAATTCCTCTTTATGTGAAGTGAACAATCCGGTGAGGATTGGGCTACCTAGAGCCAAGTCCATCTAATTCAAGCGACAAACTATAGACCCGGTGGTAGATTAGTTAAATCAAATTAAATAGATAGCATTAATCGGGTTTTTCTATGCAACGTTGGCCCAGCCTCAAACAGCTGCAATATCTGGTCGCTCTCGATGAGCACAAGAACTTCAACCGCGCCGCCAAGGCCTGTCATGTCAGCCAGTCGACCCTGAGTACCGGGATCCAGACGCTGGAGGACATGATGAACCTGCAACTGGTGGAGCGGGACCACAAGAGCTTCATTATGACCCCGGTCGGCATGGAAATCGTCGAGCGCGCTCGCAATTTGCTCTCCGATGCGCGGGATCTGATGGAGCTCGGGCAACATCAGGGTGGCGTGATGCAGGGGACGGTACGTCTGGGTTGCATTCCCACCATCGCCCCCTTCTTGCTGAGCAAGCTGCTGAAAGTGTGCAGCAAAACCTATCCTGACCTCGAATTGTTGCTGCGTGAAGACACCACCAGCAATCTGCTCAAGCAGCTGGAACAGGGTCAGCTCGACTTGCTGATCCTCGCCCTGCCCATCGAGATCGGGGGATTTCACTGCAAGACCGTCGGCCAGGATCCGTTCCACATGGTGATGCCCGCCAGCATGGCGGCCGGTCTGCATACCCCGTTCGACTACAAGGAGCTGCCCAACCAGAGCATCTTCCTGCTGGAGCGGGAGCACTGCCTCACCGAGCACGCAGTGAGCGCCTGCCGCCTGCGGGACAAGAGCAAGATCAACCCGTTCGCCGCCACCAGCCTGCACACCCTGGTACAGATGGTGGAAGCGGGTCTTGGCACCACCTTCCTGCCGCAGATGGCCATCGATGCCGGCATTCTTGCCAACTCCGATCTGGTGGCCATCCCGCTGCCGGGAGAGACCTCCTATCGCGAGATTGGGCTGGTCTGGCGCCCCAGCACCACCCGGGTGCAGACCTTCTACAAGCTTGCCGAGCTGCTTAAACCGCTGATCAGCCACAACGAGTGACAACAAACGCCAGCCCTCGGGTTGGCGTTTTTCAGTTCCCCACCACATTTTTCCTCTCGGAGACTAGGTCTGGAGCCAGATCCCTGTTTATGATGGAAAAGTTGTCGCGTGCCCTCTCCTGCCGCCAGAACGATTTGGCAGGATATGGCGCTCGATAAATGTCTCGTTTGGTAGACCCGTCCGTGGAGAGAGCCCGATGTATCGCAAGCTGCTGCTATCCCTGCTGACTCTGCTGCTGGCCGCCTGCTCCAGCACGCCGGAGCCACCTCCGGCCCCCCGGCAGAGCAGTGCCTTCGATGGCTTCTACCAACAGTGGCGCGGTGTCCCTTACCGCATGGGCGGCGCCAGCCGCGCCGGGCTAGACTGCTCCGCCTTCACCCAGCTCGCCTACAGTCAAGTGCTGGGCTTCAACCTGCCAAGAACCACCGAATCTCAGGCCAGCATTGGCAAACCGGTGGATCGCTACCGGCTGCAACACGGGGATCTGGTCTTCTTCAAAACCGGCTGGCAACAGTACCATGTGGGGGTCTACACCGGTGCCGGCGAGTTTATTCACGCCTCCACCAGCAAGGGAGTGATCCGCTCCCGCCTCGACAACGTCTACTGGAACAGTCGCTACTGGCAGGCACGTCGGGTGACCCAGTAACCGCTCAAACGCCTGCTTGCGGCACAAGTTGCGTGCCGATACTCTCCGTCAATTCCTGTCGCTATGTCGGGACACACAACCCGCGCTTATAACTCAATTGGCCCCAAAGCCTGCATATCACACCATTTTGTGATAAGGTGGTGGCCAATTTTTAACACTTTCGCCTTTTTCTCATACGCTCTCTGTCCTGATTGACAACAAGCGAGGCAATAACAAGCAGCGCGCGGCGAAAGTGGAGTGTGGCGCGACACTGCCGGACGGGTGTCCCACAGCTGCAGTATCAAGGGTTAAATAGATAAGGAGATCGTGCAATGAAACAGTATCAAAGCTGGCTGGGGCAATACCTGATGAGTCGCCGTGACGGTGACCACGCCATGGCATGCGAGATGGCGAGTTCCATCTGCGAGTTCTGGCAGCAGCAGGGTGATGAAAACGAACTGGACAAGTGGCAGCAGATTTACCAGAACCATCTGGAAAAGACCACCTGATCCCGACCGTTGCCTTGCTGCCAGCCACCCGGTGTTGGCAGCAAGGCCACTCGCGACCAACCACCATCAGCCAACCCCTCTCCCCCAATTTTCCCGCTACGTTAAACCGCTACCTTCGTTCACTCGCGCTTTACCATCTTCATTTTGCTCTTGCGCACCGGCCTCTGTTCATTCCATCTCGGCAGCCATTTCCTGCGCCCAGTCGATAAAGGCCTGGATCTTGGGACACGCCCGATTGGGCAGGGTCGCCATGTAATAACGCTGCTCGCACTTGACCTCCAGCCCGGCAAAAGGGGCCACCAGCTCGTTGCGTGCCAGTCGCTTGCTCACCAGATTCTTGCGCCCCATGGCGATCCCGGCGTGATTCATGGCGGCGATGATGGCGAGATCCGAGCGATCAAAACCCATGCTCAGCTGGCATGCCTCGAGGCTGACCCCGGCGTGGCGAGCCCAGCAGCTCCATTCATCGGTATCCGAGTCAAATCCCCATGCCTGCCGATCATGGAGCAGCCGGCACAAGGACAAGTTGGCGGGATTGCCGACAAGCCCGTGCTGCTCGGCATATTCCGGGCTGCAGACCGGCAGCATGAACTCATCCATCAGCGGGTGGATGGCAAGCCGCTCCGGGCTCTTCTCATCGAAATAGAGGGTCAAATCGATGCCATAACCATGCAGGTTGATGCTCTCGTTACCGGTGATGATATTGAGCTCGATCTGCGGATGCAGGCGGGAGAAATCCGCCAACCTGGGCACCAGCCAGCACTGGGCGATGGAGGGACGCGAATAGATGGTCAGGGTACCGGAGAGCTCCTGATTCTTGATCTCCAGGATCTCCTGATTGATGAACTCCAGCGAGGATTTGAGCGCCCAGAACACCCGCTGCCCATCCGTCGTCAGTACCACCTTGCGGTGAAAACGCTCAAAGAGCTTGAACCCCAGCTCCTCTTCCAGTGCGCTGATCCGGTGACTCACGGCACTGGGACTCAGCGACAGCTCATCAGCTGCCATGGCAAAGGATCCGTGGCGGGCGGCCGCCTCGAAGGTGTGCAGCTTGGCCAGCTGGTAGCCACTCAGCAGCTTGTTGCGCGATATGTAATTATCCCCGTTATACATTCATCCCCCTCTTCGCAATGGCCACCGATGATACACCCACAGGCCACCTTCAGGATGAAGTCAAAAGACCCAAAGAATGTGATTTAGATAAATTGCGACCAATGTAGCACCTTTGCATCACCTCATCTCACCCAAGTGGTCGATTTCATCATTTGTCAGCCCCGCCTCATTTTCATTCAATAAGCGCATAAACAATCACACACAACAGATGTCGAGGCGCAGTATGAGTTCAGAGGTATGGGTCATCGCTACCTTGCTAAGTAGCATCGTTCTTATCGTGGTTACCATAGTGAAGGGCAAGGTGCATCCTTTCCTCGCTCTGCTGCTGGCGAGCTTCTATGTCGGCACCCTGATGGGGATGAACCCGGTCAACATGGTCAGTGCCATGGAATCGGGCATTGGTGGCACCCTCGGTTTTCTCGCCGCCGTCATTGGTCTTGGCACCATACTCGGCAAGATGATGGAGGTGTCAGGGGCTGCAGAGCGCATCGGTCTCGCCCTGCAGAGATGCCGCTGGCTCTCGCCTCAGGTCATCATGGTACTGGTGGGTCTGGTGTGCGGCATCACCCTCTTTGTCGAAGTGGGGGTAGTGCTGCTGATCCCGCTCGCCTTCTCCATCGCCCGCAAGACCAGAACCTCGCTGCTGACCCTGGCCATTCCGCTCTGCACCTCCCTGATGGCCGTGCACTGCATAGTGCCGCCCCACCCTGCTGCCCTCTATGTCACCAATCAGCTGGGCGCCGATGTGGGTTCTGTCATCGTCTATGGTCTGGCGGTCGGCCTCTTTGCCTCGCTTATCGGCGGCCCCCTGTTCCTCAAACTGCTGGGCAACCGGCTCCCTTTCAAGGAGGTGCCAGCCGCCTTTGCCGACATCAAGGCCCGCGATGAGGCAACTCTCCCGACCTTAAGCGCCTCGCTCTTTACCGTGCTGCTGCCCATCCTGCTGATGCTGGCCAAGACGGTCGCCGAGCTCAATATGGAGCACGCCAGCCACCTCTACACCGTGCTGGAGTTTATCGGCAACCCCATCACCGCCATGTTTATCGCCGCCTTCACCGCCTACTACTTGCTGGGGATCCGCCAGCAGATGAAGATGGAAGGGCTGCTCAACAAGACCGAGGAGTGCTTCTCCTCCATCGCCAATATCCTGCTCATCATCGGGGCGGGTGGCGCCTTCAACGGCGTGCTCAAAACCAGCGGGCTGGGCGACTCTCTGGCCACTATCCTCTCACAGTTGGATATGCACCCGATTCTGCTCGCCTGGCTGGTGGCTATCGTGCTGCACGCCGCCGTGGGCTCCGCCACCGTCGCCATGATGGGCGCCACCGCCATCGTCTCCCCCATCATGGCGCACTACCCGGATATCAGCCCGGAGATCATGACCCTGGCCATCGGCTCCGGTGCCATTGGCTGCACCATGGTGACTGACTCTCTATTCTGGCTGGTCAAACAGTATTGCGGCGCCACCCTGAACGAAACGCTCAAGTACTACACCACAGCCACCTTGGTCGCCTCCCTGATGGCGCTGGCCGGTACTTTCCTGCTCTCCTTTATCGTGTAACAAGACCGAGAACACTATGAAAAACATCGACGTCCAACAGCTCACAGCGCAATTTCCACTAGTGCAATCCCTGATCGAGCTTGAGCCAGTCACCTGGTTCAACCCCAACACCACCACTCTGGCTGCCGGTCTGCCCTATGTGGGGCTCGATAACAACAATGTGGCGGACGCTTCCGCTCGGCTGGCCCGCTTCGCCCCCTACATGTGCGAAGCCTTCCCCGAGACCCGCGCCAGCAACGGTATTCTGGAGTCCGAGATCGCCGCTATTCCGGCGATGCAGGCCACG
Source organism: Aeromonas sp. Y293-4 (assembly GCF_027705905.1). Lineage (NCBI taxonomy): Bacteria > Pseudomonadati > Pseudomonadota > Gammaproteobacteria > Aeromonadales > Aeromonadaceae > Aeromonas > Aeromonas sp. Y293-4. The sequence goes on from NZ_JAPDCI010000001.1 coordinate 329,054, forward strand.
CTCAACCAGTGCTACGGGGTTGAGGTCACCGGTCGACTGCTGCTGAAAAAAGATAGTCACCTGCCCATCTCCGGCTCCATCAAGGCGCGAGGCGGTATCTACGAGGTGCTGACTCACGCCGAACAGTTGGCGATCAAGGCGGGACTGCTCTGCGAAGAGGATGACTACCGAAAACTGTTCAGCGACGAGTTTCGCCAGTTCTTCAGCCAGTACAGCATCGCAGTGGGCTCCACCGGCAACCTTGGCATGTCCATCGGCATCATGAGCGCCAAGCTCGGCTTTACCGTCACCGTCCACATGTCAGCCGATGCGCGGGAGTGGAAGAAGCGCAAGCTGCGTGAACACGGCGTCATCGTGGTCGAATATGTCGAAGATTACGGGGTGGCGGTGGAGCAGGGGCGCAAAGAGGCCGAGCGCGATCCCAACTGCTTCTTTATAGACGACGAGAACTCCCGCACCCTGTTCCTCGGCTACTCGGTGGCGGGCGAGCGGGTGAAAACGCAGTTCGACCAGATGGGCATCAAGGTGGATGCCGACCACCCGCTGTTTGTCTACCTGCCCTGCGGCGTGGGTGGCGGCCCGGGCGGCGTGGCCTTTGGTCTCAAGCTCGCGTTCGGAGACAACGTCCACTGCTTCTTCGCCGAGCCCACTCACTCCCCCTGCATGCTGCTGGGGGTCCACACCGGATTGCACGATGCCATTGCGGTGCAGGATATGGGCATTGACAACCTCACCGCAGCCGACGGCCTCGCAGTAGGTCGCGCCTCCGGCTTCGTCGGCCGCGCCATGGAGCGGCTGCTGGCGGGCTTCTACACCCTGAGCGATCAGGAGATGTATGACCTGCTGGGACTGCTGGCGCGCGATGAGCAGATCACACTCGAGCCCTCCGCTCTGGCTGGTATGGCTGGCCCGTGGCGGGTGGCAGCCAATCCCGAGTGGCTCACCGTGCGCGGTTTCGATGCCGCAACCATGGCACAGGCCACCCATCTTGTGTGGGCCACCGGCGGTGGCATGGTGCCCGCCGAAGAGATGGCAAAGTACCTGGCCAGCGCCAAGATCTAGGCTTTTTTGCCACTTTTATCTGCAAATCAACCCGCCATCACGGCGGGTTTTCTGTTTTGGGAACAAGGGGATGGGGCAGTTCTGTCGCAATCCATGGCGACAATTTCCCCAAGTTGGTCAGTTTGTGCTAAAATGGCGCTCATTTTTTGACATCTCGCGTCACGTTCGCCGCCAGATTGCCCATCGGGCTCTCTGCCCGGGTCGTGAATTTGCACCATCATGCCTGATGATGTTCCCCCCAAGATGAGCCGACAGGCTCCCGTCACGGTGGGCACCCTCAAGGGCACATGAGATAAGGAGATCGGGTAATGAAACAATATCAAAGCTGGCTGGGAGATTATCTGATGAGTCGACGTGACGGAGATCACGCGATGGCTTCGGAACTTGCCAACACCATCTGCGCCTTCTGGAAGGCCCAGGGTGATGAAGCAGAAACCAGCAAATGGCAGCAACGCTATCAGCAACACGTAGAGCAGGCGCAATAAGCCCCTTCACTCTTTCGCGATAAAAAAACCGGCGCACATGGCGCCGGTTTTGCGTTTCTGGCAAGCAGCAGATTACATCTGGTCGATCATGTCCTGAGCAAACTGGGAGCAGGAGCGCAGGGTGGCCCCTTCCATCAGACGCTCGAAGTCATAGGTGACGGTCTTGTTGCGGATCGCCGCTTCCATCCCCTTGATGATGAGATCGGCCGCTTCGACCCAACCCATGTGGCGCAGCATCATCTCGGCGGAGAGGATCAGGGAGCCCGGGTTGACCTTGTCCTGTCCGGCATACTTCGGTGCAGTGCCGTGGGTCGCCTCGAACAGAGCTACGCCGTCACCAATGTTGGCACCCGGTGCGATACCGATACCGCCCACCTGAGCAGCCAGCGCATCGGAGATATAGTCGCCGTTGAGGTTCATACAGGCGATGACGTCATACTCGGCCGGACGCAGCAGGATCTGCTGCAGGAAGGCATCGGCGATGACATCCTTGATGACGATGGTCTTGCCGGTTTTCGGGTTCTTGAAGGAGCACCAGGGGCCGCCGTCAATCAGCTGGGCACCGTACTCGTTCTGGGCCAGAGCATAACCCCAATCCTTGAAGGCACCTTCGGTGAACTTCATGATGTTGCCCTTGTGCACCAGAGTCACGGAGTCGCGATCGTTGTCGATGGCATACTCGATGGCGGCACGCACCAGACGCTCGGTACCAGCCTTGGACATCGGCTTGATGCCGATACCGCAGGACTCCGGGAAGCGAATTTTCTTCACGCCCATCTCGTTTTGCAGGAAGGCGATCACCTTGTTTGCTTCGGCGCTGTCGGCCTTCCACTCGATACCGGCGTAGATGTCTTCGGCGTTTTCGCGGAAGATCACCATGTCGGTCAGATCAGGACGTTTCACCGGGCTCGGGGTGCCGTCGTAGTAACGCACCGGACGCAGGCAGATGTAGAGATCCAGCTCCTGACGCAGGGCTACGTTGAGGGAGCGAATACCGCCACCGACCGGCGTGGTCAGCGGGCCCTTGATGGCCACGCAATATTCACGAATGAAATCCAGGGTTTCGGCCGGCAGCCAGGCACCTTCGCCATAGACATGAGTCGATTTCTCGCCGGTATAGATCTCCATCCAGGCGATCTTGCGCTCGCCCTTGTAGGCTTTCTCGACCGCAGCATTCACCACATTCAACATGGCCGGGGTTACGTCAACACCGATGCCATCCCCTTCGATAAACGGAATGATCGGATGGTTGGGAACCTGCAGCTTGCCGCTGGCGTCGACTGTGATTTTCTGGCCCTGGGTCGGGATAACTACTTTGCTTTCCATCGGCATCTCCTAACTTCCGTTTGTTATCAACTTGTTTGTTGCGCGCGGCCATCTTAGCCCATTCATTTTCATAATAAAACGACAAGAAAGCATGTCAGACCAAAGAGGTAGCCACCCGCCAGTGCGCCGTCACCACGCCTTCCCGACACAGCCCCGTTATCCCTCCAGCTCGCTGGCCGCCGCCTGCGGCTGACTCAGGGAACGATACTGGGAAGGGGTCAAACCGGTCTTCTGTTTGAACACCCGGCAGAAGTAGTTCACGTCACTGTAACCGCAACGACTGGCCACCTCTTCAAGACGAAAGCGGTACTTTTTCAGCATGAATTTGGCCCGATCGATCCGCACCCAGCTGATGTAATCGGCAAGGCGCATATGACCCTGCTCGCGGAACAGGTGGGAGAGATGGCTGGCCGAGACGTTGAAACGATGGGCGATGGAGTCACGGGTGATGGAGCGGTGAAAGTTCTCCTGGATATAGATGCAGATCCCGTGAAAGAGCTCTGCCCCCCGTGGCCGATCCGTGGCGGACTCCAGCAACAGCTGACGGGCACTCGCCAGCAGGGCCTGCAGCAGGTGATCATCGGTGGGGGAGCGACCGGGATCCTCGGTCAGTACGTTCAGCGCCGCCAAAATGTGTTCGATCACATGGCCCGCCCGCGCCATGATGCTGTGCTTTTGCACATCGAAAAAGTCCGGATCTTCACGGCGCTTGCTCACCAGACTGAACCCCAGCTGGCGTTTGCCAAACAGCAGGCTCAGCACCGAGCAGTCGGTGGTCCAGAGCGGCTTGTTCCAGCCGTTGGGAGGGATATAGAGCGCCTGTCCCGGCAATACACTGATCTCTCTGACCCCCTCCTCCCTGTCCCAAATTTGGTTGAGATACTCGCCGCTAAAGACCAGCTCGAGGCGGGGAAAGTTGACCTGATAGCTGAAACTGGGGGGCACCCCCTGTTCACTGGCAAACCAGATTTGGTCAAATGGAACCTGTTCGCTCAGGGCTCCGTCGAGCAGTTGGCTGAAGATGAGAGACATGGTGATCCTGATCAAGAGAGAGGCAAGCGGTTGCGGCGCGCACGACCGCCCATGTTATAGTCCGGTCCACAGCAGTAATGCCACCCTTTTCTGCACCCGATTTTCTTCAAACTAGACGAGGCGTCCCTTATGAGCAGTAGCGATCTGCCCTCCTTTCTGTTGATGCAAAACCCGATTCAAGGCTATGACTGGGGCAGTCATGACTCCCTCACCACCCTGTTTGGCATTCCCAACCCGCAAGGCAAACCCCAGGCCGAGCTCTGGATGGGCGCCCATCCCAACGGCTGCTCCGAGGTGACGCTGGCGGGCAGTGTGCAAAAGCTCTCTTCGGTGATCGACAGGGCTCCGGCCGCCGCGCTGGGTGAGGCCACCTTCGCCCGTTTTGGCAGCCTGCCGTTCCTGTTCAAGGTGTTGTGTGCCGAGAAGGCTCTCTCCATTCAGGTGCACCCGAGCAAGGCTCAGGCTGAAGCGGGCTTTGCCAAAGAGGAGGCCGCAGGCATCGATATCAAGGCGAGCAATCGCAACTACAAGGACCCGAACCATAAGCCGGAGCTGGTTTTTGCCCTCACCCCCTATCAGGCGATGAACGGCTTTCGCGCCATTCCCGCCATTCTGGCACTGTTCGAGCGGGTCAATCTGGCGGCCATCGCCGATCTGACCGCAGCCCTTGCCGCCAGCCAGAACGAAGCGGGCCTGCAGCACTTCTTCCACCAGTTGCTGGTACTGGAAGGGGCGCGCAAGGAAGAGGCGCTTGCAGGGCTGCTGACCTATGCCGCCGCCCATCAGGATGAGGAGACGTTTGCCCTCATCACCAATCTGGCGGCCCAGTACCCGGGCGACGTCGGCCTCTTCTCGCCGCTGCTGCTGAACGTGGTGACGCTTGAGCCAGGTCAGGCGATGTTCCTCGATGCCTGTACCCCGCACGCCTACGTGCGCGGCACGGGTCTCGAGATCATGGCCAACTCCGACAACGTGCTGCGCGCCGGCCTCACCCCCAAATACATCGATGTGGCAGAACTGCTGGACTGCACCCGCTGCCTGGCCAAGCCGGATGACCAGATCCTGCTTGCTCCCCATGTTGAAGGATCGGTGCAGCACTTCGAGGTACCGGTACCTGACTTCACCTTCAGCGTCTACCCGGCTGGCGAGCATCAGCTCACCACTGCCAGCGCCGAGATCCTGTTTGCCATCGATGACACAGTGACCCTCAAGCAGGGCGAACAGTCACTGCGTCTGGAAAAGGGGCAATCAGCCTTTATTCCTGCAGCGACTGGCAGTTATCAACTGCTGGCCGAAGGGCGGGTCGCCCGCGCCGGCAACCGCTGCTAATCAGCATAAGAGCCGACTCTTGTTGGAGGGGGAATATGCCTCCCCCTCCCAACAGAGCAATATGACCTACCCGTCAAGTCCGTCTGTATCTCTACTGCTCTCTTATGCCTACCTTCCTTCAGGCATCTCGCTCTGAAGTCCATCCCTGAATGCATCCTGCCCACAACCAGCTCCACAGGTTTGTCGCCCAAGCTTGGCGCTCCCCTGATGCAGATGGCTTGGTCTGCTGGAACGAAGAAATTTCCAGCCTGCACAAGCAACGGCGACACTCTGAGTATCCGGCTAAAATGGAGGAAATAAAAATAACAACTCTATCCTCTACTATTTTCACCCCCTGATGAAAACTAAAACAGCACATAGATGCATCGCCATTAAACCTTTCCCCAGCCATCATCATTCGGTCTGGAAACATTTAGCAAACGTAGTCATACAGAACCATTAATAATGCAAACGAAAGGAATCTCTTTTGAATTTTCGAGATGCGGCCCTATTTTCTAGTCGTTCTATAATTTAATTCCAAGCAGATCATTCGTTCTTTGTCGAAAATAACAACTTAATAAAAACAATAAGGCTATGATATATAGCGCCTTTTCTTTTACGCCACACCTTCAGTTGACGTAATCCGTAAAAAAGCCAGGCCGCATGAAATGATAATTTAATCAATTTAAAAGCAGGGTAATGAGAGATTTGATATTTATTTTTTGATATGCCAGCCAAACCTCATTGCAGTAAAGAAATAGACCTTAAATACCCTCTGTGATTAAGATCTCTTTTATTTGATTTATTTTTAAGGTATCACATCCATTCGCCGATATAAATTTCACACAAAGATCCGCTGACAAAAATAGATAAAAGAGGATATATGCTGACAAAAATGACAATTGGGCAAAAGCTGACCATGGCGTTTACCACTCTCGCTTTGTTGATGCTGGGTTTTGCCTGGTTTGCCACTTTACAACTCTCCAATATTTACCGTGACGCCAGTGAGGTCAGCGACAATATCGTTCCCTCCATCCGGGCATCCAGCCAGATGCATGTGTCCTTGCTGGACGCTCGTCGTGCCGAACTGAACATGGTGATAGATGCACTGAGCAAGGATCCCGACTCCCTCAACAGCAGCACACAGTCTTTCGAAGCGGCAAAGAGTCAGTATATGGCCGCCGAGCAACGGTATGGATCAATGCCTTTTGTGTCGGAGCGAGATCGCAACATGTTTGCAGAGCTGAAAACTGCAGCAGCCAAATATTTTTCAGCCCATGGTGACTTGGAAACAGCCATACGGCAGGGAGATATTGCCAAGGTGCAGTCGCTGATCAAAAACGAATCTCGCGCAGCCCTCGAGCAGGCAGGACAGGATGGTCTGGAGCTTCGCAAGGAGAACGATCGGGTCGCCAACCTGCTGACCAAGCAGAGTGAGGCCTCCTATGAACGGGCAAAACTGCTGAGCACTACAGTCGGTGCGCTAACCTTGCTGTTCGTCGTTATTGTGGCCTGGCTGCTGATCCGGCAGATCAGAAATCCTGTGATGACCCTGCTGGAGCAGACACGCCAGGTGGCGGCAGGCAACCTCACCAGCCAACTCGACATGAAGCAATTCTCCCATGACGAACTGGGTAAGCTGGCTCAAGGGTTCAACGAGATGCAATCCAATCTGCGCATGCTGGTCAACGAGGTTTCCGGCTCGGTAGTGCAGTTGGGTGCGGCCGCCGAAGAGATCAGCGCGGTGGCACAGCAATCAGCCAACAACATGGGCGCCCAGCAACATGAGCTCAATCAGCTGGCCACAGCCATGAACGAGATGCAAGCCACGGTACAGGAGGTGGCCCGCAACACCAACGACGCCGCCAGCGCAGCAACGTCAGCCAGCGACACAGCCGCACAAGGCAATGAAACCGTCAATGACTCAATCGGCAGGATTGAAAAGGTGGCTACAGCCATCGAAGAGACTGCTCTGGTGATCCGCCAGCTGGGTGATGACAGCCGAAATATCGGCATGGTGCTTGAAGTCATTCAGGGGATTGCCGAGCAAACCAACCTGCTGGCACTGAATGCGGCAATCGAGGCAGCCCGAGCCGGTGAACAAGGTCGTGGTTTCGCCGTGGTTGCAGATGAAGTCCGCACTCTGGCCAAACGAACCCAAGACTCCACTTCCCAGATCAACCACATCATCTCCGAACTGCAGCAGCGTGCTAACGAAGCGGGCGTCACCATGCAACAGAGTCAGGATATGATGTCCGAGACGGTCCATACTGCTCGCGAAGCGGGAGCCTCTATTGCTGAAATAAGTAGCTCGGTTAACAGTATCTCCCACATGAATATTCAGATTGCCACCGCAACTGAAGAGCAGGGGGCGGTAAGCGAGGAGCTCAATCGCAATGTAGTCAACATCAGCAATGCCTCGGAAGAAGTGGCGACCGGCGCCAAACAAATGGCTCAGGCTTGCAACGACCTCAACCTGTTGGCAACACAACTGCAGGAGGTTGTACGCAAGTTTCGGACATAACGCCCGATTCTCCTCCCCTCATTAATCAGCTCAATAAGGCTGAAGCACTAAACAGCCCGCCATTCATAATAGTGGCGGGCTTTGTCAAATAAGGAACCATACAAAACCCGAAGACACCAATGCTGCACATAACAAGTGAGCAGTGGATGGATTGACTCACATCAAGAGCTGCCCTCTCTCTTTCTGATTGTTATCTCAACGCGTTTTGCCAGCACCTTCACATTTTCCGCCCTCAAAACAGCACACAAATCTCCATACCTCCGAAGACGAAACCTTTTCGTTGCTCTCATACAAGTAGCAAGACGCACTCACAATTAATTGTTTTTATTTAAAAAAATAAAAGAATCGGTATGAATTGGCTTTCATGATGATATGCGAGCTGGGTCACATGGCGACTTGCACAGCACAAAAATCCAGTAAACGACACATTTGTCCGATTTCGGCACCGCGCCAACGGGAGAACAATATCCAGGTCAATTGTTCCCCCCATCATGCGGCTCGGCAACGGAGCCAGGAGAGTAATATGTTACCCACCATGACCAACGGCAGACTCATCTGCCTGGAGTTGAAGGCCACCAGCAAGGAGGCTCTGTTCGACGAGATGGCACAGATGCTGGCGCGCGATGGCGCCGTGTCTGATCAACAGCAATTCGTCAAGGATATCTGGGCCCGCGAACAGCTGGACTGCACCGGCTTCGAGCAGGGTGTCGCCCTGCCCCACGCCAAGAGCAAGGCGGTCAGCCGTCCGGCCATTGCCATCGGTGTCAGCCGTCAGGGTATCGAGTACGGCGCCGAAGATGGCAAGCCGACCCAGCTGATCTTCATGATCGCCTCCCCGGATGGCGGCGCCAACCACCACATCGAAGTGCTGGCCGAACTATCTACCCGTCTGCTGGAGCCGGGCTTTATCGAGCAGATGAAGGCGGCCACTACCGTCGAGCAAGCCCTGACCCTGCTCAAGCAAGGCCCGAAAGCGGAAAAAACGGCGCCAACCGCCAAACCGGCTGCCACTGCTCCGGTTGAACCCACCGATCGCACCTTCAAGGATCGCCTCAACACCATGAAGCAGCACCTGCTGTTTGGTACCTCCCACATGATCCCCTTCATCGTGGCGGGCGGTGTGCTGCTCTCCCTGTCAGTGATGATGAGCGGCAAGGGCGCCGTGCCGGAGGCGGGCTTCCTCAAAGACATGGCGACCATGGGTATCGCCGGTCTGACCCTGTTTACCGCCGTGCTGGGTGGCTACATCGCCTACTCACTGGCTGACAAGCCGGGCCTGGCTCCGGGCATGATCGGCTCCTGGATTGCCGTACAGCACTATCAAACCGGTTTCCTTGGCGCCATTCTGGTGGGCTTTATCGCAGGTTTCGTGGTCAATCAGCTCAAACGGATCAAGCTGCCTGACTCCATGACCTCCCTTGGTTCCATCTTCATCTATCCGTTGATCGGTACCTTCCTGGTGTGTGGCATCGTGATGTGGGGGATCGGTGCCCCGATCGCCGCCATGATGGAAGGGATGAACCACTGGCTCTCCAGCATGGCGGGCTCAGGTAAAGTGATGCTGGGTGCCATTCTCGGTGGTATGACCGCCTTCGATATGGGCGGCCCGGTCAACAAGGTTGCTACCCTGTTTGCCCAGACTCAGGTCAACACCCAGCCCTGGCTGATGGGCGGCGTCGGTATCGCCATCTGTGTGCCGCCGCTCGGTATGGCACTGGCGACCTTTATGTCTCCGAAGCGTTACAAGAAAGAGGAGCGTGAATCCGGTAAAGCGGCCGCCATCATGGGCATGATCGGTATCAGTGAAGGTGCCATCCCGTTTGCCGCTGCTGACCCCATGCGCGTTATCCCGGCCATCGTGGCAGGCGGCATCGTCGGCAACATCACCGGCTTTATGATGCACAGTATCAACCACGCCCCCTGGGGTGGCTGGATTGTCCTGCCGGTTGTTGAAGGCAAGATGGGCTACATCCTGGGTACCATCCTCGGCGCCCTGACCACCGCCATCATCGTCAACCTGCTGAAGAAGCCGGTGAGCGAAGAAGATGACGTGACCGCCACCCAAACCAGCTTCGAAGTCATTGAAGCGGAAGGAGAAGCGGACGTACTGGCCATCACTGCCTGCCCCTCTGGCGTTGCCCACACCTTCCTGGCCGCCAAGAGCCTGCAGAAGGCCGCCGCCAAGCAGGGGATCAAGATCAAGGTCGAGACCCAGGGCGCCAACGGCATCATCAACCGCATTACCGCCAAGGATGTCGCCAACGCCCGCTGCGTCATCTTCGCCCACGACGTGGCTATCAAGAACCGCGAGCGCTTCACCGATATCGAAGTCATCGATGTGAAGACCAAGGAGGCGATTCACAATCCGGAAGCACTGCTGGCCCGCACGCTGGGCAACAAGGCAAACGCCGCCTGATAGCAGTCAGACAGCTCATCACAAGGGGCCCATCGCGGGCCCCTTTTCGTTGTCTGCCGAGCAACCGCACATCATCCCACCGACCAAGCCACTGATTTAAAACATATTAACCAGTCACATCACGGATCTTGGCGAGCCGTCACAGAACGGTGACGTGTAAAAAAACAGCAATTGAAGCGCTGGTCAGATCTCATGTCAAATGGCTCCGCCTACTAAACTGGAGCATCACAAAAATGATAAAAATCAATAAATTGGTTCTGGCTGTTACCCTCACCCTCACTGCCACCCCCTTGCTGGCCGCCCATTGGGAGTGCGGTGAGCACGTGCGCTTCGGCCTGCCCTCCGAATCGGATCAGAAGCTCTGCCGTGAAGGGTATGCGGTCGGCTACAACTACGACTACAAGGTGGCGGACTGGGTCTCCTACCGAATGACAGCCCAGAGCGCACAGGGCACTGTGCCGCGCAAGGATGCCTTCGCCGAGGACAGGGAGATCCCGGTTGCCTACCGCGCCACCCTCTCCGACTACAAGGGCTCGGGCTACGACCGTGGCCATCAGGCCCCGGCGGGGGACATGAAATCGAACAAGAACACCATGAAAGAGAGCTTCCTGCTGAGCAACATGACGCCGCAGATCGGGGTGCTCAACCAGAAGGCGTGGCGCGTGCTGGAGGACAAGGTGAACAAGTGGGCGGTCTCCCGCAAGGATGTGCAGGTGATCACCGGCCCCATCTTTACCGGCTCTGAAGAGTCCATCGGTCAGGGTGTGGCGATCCCGAGCGCCTACTACAAGATCGTGATGGACCCGGCCAGACTGCAGGCCATCGCCTTTATCATGCCGCAGGAAGAGGTGCCCATCAGCCAGATCGCCGACTACCGGGTCTCGGTACGTGAGGTGGAGGAGCAAACCCAGCTCAACTTCTTCAGCGATATGCCCGAAGAGCAGCAAGAGACGCTGGAAGCCCGCATCTCCCCGATGTGGAACTGACTCGAACAACTCATCCGCAGATAGATTGAGACGCCATCAGTCTTGCATCGCAACAGAGGCAGGGGGAGTTACACTTCCCCTGCCCTTTTCAGATGGCTGCTGACCCGTTGCGGCCACTGTTGCGGCCATTTTTGCGGCCACAGGTGTGGCATCACCCGACGACCCGCCCCGACTCACAGTTTGCCACGCCGTTAACTGGTATATTGCCCTCTCTTTGGCACTAACAGACTGAATTGACGCACATTTGCCTTATCCCATCGGCCCGCAAACCGGAGCCCACGGCGCGATTCAGCCCGACAGAGGACCTTTTGATGAAACAGACCCTTCTTGCCCTCACCCTCGGCGGCCTGCTGGCGCTCTCGCCCCTCGCCCTGCAAGCGGCCGAGAGCTCGATGCAGATGGAGCACGACCTCAATACTCTGGTCAGCAAACGCCAGGCGGTGGACATGCTGCTCGGCGAAGCGCTGCAGATCTACAAGTCGCCTGCCAAGATCTCCCACGCCGGTTTTACCGCCAAGATGCCGAGCAATATGGAACTGGTGACCGAGCGGCTGCTGGCCGCCTACCAGCTTGAACCCTACCGCACCGACCTGCTCATCTCGGCGGCCAACGCCCAGATCTACAACGGCAACCTGAGCCGCGTCATCACCTTGCTGGAGCAGGCGCAGGCCGTCGCCCCAGATGATCTCGACATCAACAGCTATCTCGCCATCTGGCAGCTGGTGAAGGGTAACAAGGAGGCTTCCCGCAGCTATCTGGCGAAAGTGGCGGATCGCAACAGTGGCCGCGCCGCCGATCTGGAGGAGATCATCGCCCGGGTGCAGCGGATCACCGCCGCCCCGCTGCAGACCGAACTGACCGGGGATCAGGTCAAGGCCACCCAGGAGGGCAAACGCGCCATCGTCACCCTGGGCTACGCCCTCAATCCCGACGGCAGCATGGACAAGATCCTGCTGGGCCGGCTGCAAACAACCCTTGAGCTGGCCAAAGCCGACCCAGAAGCGCTGATCATCCTGACCGGCGGCGTGCCCCAGAACCGCCAGACCGAGGGCAAGCTGATGGCTGACTGGCTGGCCAACCACGGCATTGACCGCAGCCGCCTGATTGAAGAGAACTACGCCACCAGCACGGTGGATAATGCCCTCTACAGCGCCTATGCCCTCGCCCGCCACCAGATTGACTATGCGGTGCTGGTAAGCTCCGCCAGCCATGTACGCCGCGGGCAGACGGTGCTGGAAATCGCCTGCGACCAGATTGGCCCGGCCAACATCAAGGTGGCGAGCGTCAGCTACCCTGACAAGCCCCTCGAGGAGCTGGCCACCCCGAGCGAGAGCGAGCTGCTCGGCATCTACCGCGACGCCCTGCGCACCTACGGCATGTGGAGCTACCGCTCCGCCCCTCTGATCGAGCGTTGATCGGCCATCAAAACGAAAAAGAGAGGGAGGCGTGATGCCTCCCTCTCTTTTTATTGACCGATGATTGGCCAAGCCGCGCCCGTTAGCTGACGATAAAACCCTGCGAGGGGGCCGCTTTGGGATCGTCACCGAAGCGGTTTGGCCCCTGCTGACCGTTGCAAACCATAAAGTAGATAAGCACCAGGGTGCCGATAATTGGGATAAGCCCGAGCAGCAGCCACCAAGCGCTGCGGTCGGTATCGTGCAGGCGACGGGCCGCCACCGCCAGCGATGGCAGCAGCACAGCAAGCGAATAGATGGAGCTGATCAGCTCATTGTCGCCGCCGATCAGCTTGTCCACCATGCCGAGCAGCAGCATAACGATGACGTTGCACAGCACAAACATCCAGTATTCGGTGCGACGGGCCCGCCCGCTGAATACCGCATATTGCTTGAGGACCGAGATATACCAGTTCATTACGCCTCCTGAGTGGCTTTTATGCCTATGAATAAAAAAGAGAGTCGATAAAACAAGTAGTTAAGAGCTTAGCGCGATCATCCCCCCGAGTCGACAATGATGCCCGAACGCCTCCCAAACTAATCAGCTGCGGCAATCATTGACCGACCGAGCCGAGAGTTAATTTGCCCTGCAACAGGGCAAATCCCCCCCATCAGCGCATCACTCTCGTCACAAGCAGGAAAATGGTGCTTAATAATCCATTAGCAATCGTATGGACTCAGCGTGAGGATAGCGGTAGATTCGGCGCCCAATCCTGAACAGGATCTGTGTCTCCCTCCCATAATGAATCCACTTATTCATTACTTCTCCTAACACAGGGATAGCCATGAGTATTACACGCAGAGATTTTCTCAACGGCGTTGCCATCACCATTGCGGCAGGCGTCGCCCCCATCAATCTGCTCAAGGCTGCCGAAGGCGGCAGCACGCTGGCGGATAAAACCCTGGCCTACCCGCCCGCCCTCACCGGCCTGCGCGGTAACCACCCGGGCTCTTTCGAACCGGCCCACAGCATCGCCCGTGACGGCAAGCAGTATGACTTCGCCAATATTCCCCTTGAGGGGGAGTACGATCTGGTGATCGTCGGCGCCGGGATCAGCGGCCTGGCCGCCGCCTGCTTCTATCAGCAACTGCTCGGCGCGGATAAGAAGATCCTGCTGCTCGACAACCACGACGACTTTGGCGGCCACGCCAAGCGCAACGAGTTCACCACCCCCGATGGCCTGCGTCTGGGTTACGGCGGCAGTGAGTCCCTGCAATCACCGCGTTCGGTCTACAGCCCGGTGGCGCTCGGTCTGCTCAAGGCGCTGGAGGTCAACATCGACGAGCTGGCCGCAGGTTTCCAGCAGACCTTCTATCCGGATCTGGGGCTGAGCCGCGGCGTCTATTTCGACGAGAAGCACTTTGGCGTCAACAAGATAGTGAACGGCGATCCGGGTCACAACGTGGCGGATGATATCCCGCGCGATCGCCTGAACGGCCGGCCGCTGGCAGAATTTATCGGTGACTTCCCCCTCGATGATGCCGACAAAGCCGCCCTGTTGGCCCTGCACGAATCGAAGATCGACTACCTGAGCGGCATGACCCGCGAGCAGCAGGACGAGTGGGTGACCCGCAACAGCTACACCACCTTCCTGCGCGATAAAGTGGGTCTCAGCGAGCGGGCGATCACTTACTTCCAGCAGCGCACCAACGATTTCCAGGCGGTCGGCATCGACGCCACCGCCTGCGCCGATGCGCGCCTCTGCGCCTTGCCGGGTTTCGACGGCCTCAATCTGACGCCGCTGGATGCCGAGGAGCAGGCGGAGCTGGACGATCCCTACATCTTCCACTTCCCCGATGGCAACGCCGGTCTCACCCGCCTGATGGTACGCAAGCTCATTCCGCAGGTGGCGCCGGGTCACACCATGCAGGATGTAGTGCTGGCCAAGTTTGACTACAGCAAGCTCGACCTGCCTGAGCACAAGGTGCAACTGCGCCTTGGCAGCACGGCGTTGCAGGCCAAAAACGTGCGCCTCGCCGACGGCAAGCTGGCGGTGGATGTCACCTACATCAAGGAGGGGAAACTGCATCGGGTGCGAGCCAAGCAGTCGATCATGGCGGGCTACAACATGATGATCCCCTACATGGTGCCCGAGATGCCGGAGCCCCAGAAGGAGGCGCTGCGCCAGAATGCCAAGGCGCCGCTGGTCTACACCAAGGTGGTGATCAAGAACTGGCAAGCCTTCGTCAAGCTGGGGGTACACGAGGTCTACTCCCCCGCCGCACCCTATAGCCGGGTCAAGCTCGACTATCCGGTCAGCATGGGTGGCTACGAGCATCCCAAGAGCCCGGATCAGCCGATGTGCCTGCACATGGTCTATGTGCCGACCCTGCCGGGCAGCGGCCTCTCGGCCCGCGAACAGTCCCGCAAGGGGCGCGCCATGATCCTCGGCATGCCGTTCGAGCAGCATGAGCAGATGATCCGCGAGCAGTTGCAGGGGATGCTGGGCAGCGCCGGTTTCAACCATGAGCAGGACATCCTCGCCATCACGGTCAACCGCTGGTCTCACGGTTACTCCTATGTCACCAACACCCTGTTTGATGACGAAGCGCAGTGCGAAAAATGGATTGAACTGGGTCGCCAGCCGATCGGCAACATCACCATCGCCAACTCGGATGCAGGCTGGAGCCCCTACGCCCACGCCGCCATCGACGAAGCGTGGCGCGCCGTCAACGAGCTGGTAGCCATGAGCAAGGGAGGTGCCCAATGAACCGCGCCCTGTCACTGACCGCCAGCGCCCTGCTGCTGGCCCTGCCCGCCCTTGCCGCCAACGCAGCCCCCGCCATGTCTGTGGGGGAATACGTGGCGAAGCTCGGCGATTGCGCCGCCTGTCACACCAGCGAAACCAGCAAGCCGCTGGCGGGCGGCAAAGGGTTCCCGACCCCCATCGGTACCGTATTTGCCACCAACATTACCCCCGACAAGACACACGGTATCGGCAACTACAGCCTGCCGGAGTTCATCAAGGTGATGCGCGAAGGGGTGGCCCGCGATTGCCATCACCTCTATCCGGCCATGCCCTACACCGCCTACGCCAAGATGAGCGATAAGGATCTCGAAGATCTCTATCACTACCTGATGAAGGAGGTACAGCCGCTGGCCATCGCCAACAAGGAGAGCGACATCCCCTGGCCGCTCAACATGCGCTGGCCGCTGATGGGCTGGAACTGGGTCTATCACGATGACAGCCGCTTCACCCCGGTCGCAGGCAAGAGCGAAGAGTGGAACCGCGGCGCCTATCTGGTACAGGGTGCCGGCCACTGCGGCAGCTGCCACACCCCGCGCGGGCTTGGCATGCAGGAGAAAGCGCTGACTGAGGCGGATCCCGTCTACCTGAGCGGTGCGGCGCTGGATGGCTGGTATGCCCCCGACATTCGCGGCAGCCGTTACAGCAAGCAGGCGCTGATCGATCTGCTGAAAACCGGCCGCAGCCAACATGAAGCGGTCGCGGGCCCCATGGGGGAAGTGATCACTCACAGCAGCCAGTATTTCAGCGACGCCGATCTGGCCAGCATCGCCACCTATCTGACCGACCTGAAAGATGAACCAGTGGCGGAGAAAGGGGCCCGTGCCTATGCCAGTGCCAGCGGCAAGGCGGATTACGCCATGTACTGCTCCACCTGTCACGGGGTCAACGGTCAGGGCAATGACCATGTCATCCCCTCGCTGGTGAACAACAGCACCGTGCTGGCGAGCGATCCGTCGAGCCTGATCAACGTGCTGCTGCACGGCGCCGAAACACCGGTCACCTACGGCAATCTGGGTTACCACATGCCGGGCTACGGCTGGACCATGGATGACGAGCGGCTCGCCGAGCTGGTCAACACCCTGCGCGCCTCCTGGGGCAATGAAGGCACCGCCGTCAAGGCGGCGGCGGTCAAGGCCCAGCGCGAGCTGCACGGTAAAGAGTAAGGGCTGTCAGCTCTCTCTTGGCCAAGTGCCATAAAAAACGGGCCTCCACTGGAGGCCCGTTTGCTATTGATGAACCAGGTTCCGGTACTTATCCCTTGCGGGATTTGGGCCCCGGCAGCGGTGCCGTTGGCTGGCGGTAATCGCCATAGGGGAAGATATTGCGAAACCGCTGGGCCACCGGTTCGGGGATGGAGCGGGAGAAGATCAGCTTCACGCCATCGCCATCACGCTGCCCCACAATGCGACCGCGCACCGTGTCGTGGCGCAGGATCTGCTTGGCATGCTCAATAAAGGCGGGTGACACCTTGCCCTGCTTGACCACTACCTTGCCGGGTGCAAGACGGATCTCGAACAGGGCGCCACGCCCCAGCTTCATCAACCACCAGATCAGGGCTATCGCCACTATCAAGGAAATCCAGGCCATCTTCATCCCTCCCAAGCTCTTGATATAAGGCAGTATAAGCGGCCGTGCGCTCCGATTGTTTGGCGCCGATCACAGCCCCCGCGTCAGCGCAATAGCGCCTCTTAGCTCAGCAATCCTTGCCCCAGCCCACCAGCGTCTCGCGATAGAGCGCCAGCAAGGCTTCATCGCGCACCGCCACCCCGACCTGCTGCGGGCGATAGGCTGCCCAGTCATCGTGGGAGTGGCGTTTGCCATCGAACTTTTGCAGGGTGTGGCCGATTGCCGGGCCGCTGGTGATCACCCGCACCGGCCCTTCCCGCAGGGTAAAGAGGGTCGGATCAATCACATAGGCGATGGCGGACGGGTCGTGGACATGGCAACCGGAGAGCCCCAGCTTCTCGGAGTAGAAGCGCAGGTAGAAGCGGCTGACATCCCACAGGAACTGGCCCGGCTCGCCCGCCTTGTCCCTGAGTTCATCCAGATAGGCGCTGCTGAAGAAGCTCTGCTGGGTCACGTCCAGCCCGATGATCACCACAGGCCAATCGGCGGTAAAGACCCGGTCGGCGGCATCGGGATCGTCGTGGATATTGGCTTCGGCATAGGGGGTGACGTTGCCGCGATGGCCGTTGACGCCAAAGGCGCCGCCCATCACTACCACCTGTTTCACCAGCGAGACAATCTCGGGCGCCTGTTGTAGCGCCAGCGCCAGATTGGTCAGCGGGCCGATAGTGACGAGGGTGATCTCCCCCGGCGCGGCTTTCACCGCCTCGACAATATATTGCCAGGCGGGGCGGGGATCCGGAGCGATAGTCACCTCCCCCGCCTCCATGTCGCCAAAGCCGCTCGGGCCGTGGACTATGGTGGTGGGGCCGACCGGCTCGCGCAGCCGCGGGGCGGCAGCACCTTTGACCACATCCGCCTTCATGCCGTACTTCTGCTTGAGCCAGAGGGCGTTGCGGGTGCCATTGTCGATGGTGGCGTTACCAAAAACAGTGGTGATGGCAAGCAGGTCGATGGCGGGGTGGGCCTCGGCAAACAGGATGGCCATGGCATCGTCGATACCCGGGTCGGTATCCAGAATGATTTTATGGGTCATGAGAAATTCCTACGGTGACAAACCCTGCGACAAAAGGGAGAGTCTACCCGGCTAACGGCCCCGTATCCCGGCATGGGATCACAGAGCGGGCCTTTGCTCTCGGCAACGACACGCTGCTGGCGACAATCTGCACAAGAAACGGCGCGGCCCTGTTGCCAGCGCCGCGCCCTTTATCGTTGTTCGTTATCTGCTATCTGGCAGTGATCTGCCTTACTACGCCCCTCAGTGCTTGCGGTGCCAGCGCGGTGAGGTCGCCTTCTCTCCCCAGGGGGTGACGCAGGGGAGCAGCGCCCCTTCAATCACCATCTCGCTGCCTGCCAGCGCCTCGGCGATCTTCTGGTGCAGCACCCGCAGTACCTTGCCCTCGTGCTCGGCCAGAGAGTGGCCCGCGGCAAAGAATTCCGGCTGATATTGCAGTGCCAGCTTCTGGGCGAATTCGTAGGTGTTGAAGCAATCCGGCATCCGCTCAACCACATCTTCAAGCCGGGCCAACAAGCTGTTCAGTTCCCTGGTCATAGTGCTCTCTCCGTGTAGGTTAATAGCCAAAAACTACCCCTTATTAGATAAGTCACCAACGAGCAAACCACAAAAGTGTGGGGAGACACACAGTTCTCTCTTGCGTCTGGCTCGTGGTGAACGGCAGACAGCTTGCCAGCTTTACATTCCGGTAACAAACAGCTAGATTTAGACCGACTAATCAGTCGGTCATTTTTCATGCGGAGAACAACATGGGTGCGGCGCAGCTTCAACACACTCCTGAGGATATCCTCGCCATCAAATTGTCCCTGCCGGATCAGCTGGCGCGGCTCAAGCGGGCGAGTCTGGCTCACCCCATGCCTACCCTGGCCGAGCGCCGGGCGCAGCTGACCAAACTCAAGCAGGCGTTGCTCGCCCACAAGGGAGAGCTGTGCAAGGCGCTGGCGGCAGATTATGGCCAGCGCAGCCACTACGACAGCCTGATCGCCGATGTGCTGCCCTGCATCATGCAGATCAACTACACCCAGAAGCGGCTCAAGCGCTGGATGCAGCCCCACCGCCGTCACACCGGCCTGCTGCTGGCCCCCGCCAAAGTAGAGGTGCACTTCCAGCCGCTCGGGGTGGTCGGCATTATCGTGCCGTGGAACTTTCCGGTGATGCTGAGCCTTGGCCCCCTCATCACCGCCATCGCGGCGGGCAACCGGGCGATGCTGAAACTCTCCGAGTTCACCCCTCATACCAACGCCGTGCTGCGCACCATGCTCACCAGCGTGTTTGACGAAAACGAGATCGCCATCATCGAGGGAGATGCCCAGATGGCGGCGGCGTTCAGCTCACTGCCGTTCGATCACCTGCTCTTTACCGGCTCCACCATGGTGGGCAAGCTGGTGATGGCCGCTGCCGCGCCCCAGCTCACCCCCCTCACCCTTGAGCTGGGCGGCAAGAGCCCTTGTCTCATCGCCCCCGACATGCCGGTCGCCACCGCGGTCGAGCGGATGATCTTCGGCAAGAGCCTCAACGCTGGCCAGATCTGCGTCGCCCCCGACTATGTGCTGCTGCCCCGCAGCGAGGTGGATAACTTTATCGCCGCCTATCGCCGCCACTTCAGCAAGCTCTACCCGCAGGGGCTCAATAGCGCCGACTACGGCGCCATCATCAACGACCGCCAGTATCAACGTCTCGTCAGCTGGCTGGATGAAGCCGAGCAGGCGGGTGCCCAGCTCCACCCCTGTGGCAACCCGGCCCGCGACGACCAGCGTCGCCTGCTGGTGCCCCACCTGCTGACCGGGGTGCCGAGTCAGTGTCAGGTGATGCAGCAGGAGATCTTTGGCCCGCTGCTGCCGCTCATTACCTACGACACCCTGGAGGAGGCGCTCGCCTATGTGGCTGAACGGCCCCGCCCGCTGGCCCTCTATCTGATGAGCTTCGATCCCGAGTTGCAGGCACGGGTGACCCGGGAGACCCACTCCGGCGGCATGGCGATCAACGAGAGCCTGTTTCAGGTGGCTGCCGATGATGTGCCGTTTGGCGGCATCGGCGCCTCCGGCATGGGCCACTACCACGGCCACGAGGGGTTTCTTACCTTCTCCAAGGCGAAAACCGTGCTGACCCGCGGCAAGTTCACCACCGGCTCCCTGATCCATCCGCCCTACCACAGCTGGATCCAGAAGCTGATGATGGCCTTCTTCCTGCGCTGATGGAGATGACCATGAACCAGGCTATCCCGCAGCCACAAACCATGACCGACAAGCGCCGCCAGATCCTGGATGCCGCCCTCGCCCTCTGCGCCGAAGATGGCCTGCAGGGGGCCGCCACCGCCCGCATCGCCAAGGCGGCCGGGGTGGCCAACGGCACTCTGTTCCACCACTTTCCGAGCAAGGAGGCGCTGATCCTCGCCCTCTATCAGGATGTGAAAACCCGGATGGGGAGCGCCATCCATGAAGCAGATCCCACCCTGTCGCTGTACGACCAGACCCGCCACTACTGGCAGCTGGCGATGGGGTGGATGCTCGCGCATCCCAATGAGCTCAAATTCGTGCTGGGCTTCTTTCACTCTCCGCTGCTGGCCAGACCGGCCCGCAGCCAGATCCTGAACGATGCCCTGCGCTTTCTGCCTGCCCTGCTGGCAAAGGGGCAGGCCAGCGGCGAGCTGATGCAGGCTCCCGCACCACTGTTGCTGGAGGTGTGTCAGGGCCAGTTCCTCGCCTGCGCATCACTGTTTGTCGATCAACCGGAGCTGGGACAGGACGACTACTGGCAAGCCAGTGCCTTTGCCCTCTTCTGGTCAGCCATCTCAGGAGCCAACCCCTATGACAACTCCGACCGTTGAATCTCTGGCCGCACTTGGCCGCCGCCTCTGGATCACCACACTGCTCTGGGTGGTGGGTCGCACCCTCTGCCGCGCCGCCCGCACCGATGAGGCGGTACGCCGCGAATTGGCGCCGTTGCCGGACGGGCTGGCTATTCGCCTCGAAGTGGGCGGCATCGGCTACGCCATGAACATGCACAAGCAGGGGGGCCGCTGGTATCCCGGCGCGCCGGCGGCACCCCATGCCACCATCCATCCGCTGCGGGTGCGCTTCAAGCACCCCAATATCGCCTTTCGCGCCCTGAGCTTTCGGCTCGGGGTCAATCAGGCATTTGGCGAAAACCGGCTGCTGGTGGAGGGAGACCTGACCGTTGCCATGCATCTGGTGCGGGGGCTTGAGCAGTTGCAGTCCCTGATCCTGCCCGCCTTTATCGCGCGGCCACTGCTGCGCCACTATCCCGCCCCGACCAACAAGATCGGCCGGGCCTGCAACATCTATCTGGGTCTGGTGACCGGCTAACGCGCAAGGAGCCTTGAAATGAGCCGCTATTACGATTTCTTCTGCCCGGTCAAACTGCTGGCCGGTGAACAGGCGCTGGAGCAGCTGGCCAGCGAGCTGGCCAGCCTCGGGGCCCGTCGCCCGCTGCTGCTGACCGACAAGGGGGTCAATGCCACCGGCCTTGCCACCCTGCTGGCCAATGTGCTGGCCGAGGGGGAGCTGCCGGTTGCCGCCATCTGGGACGAGATCCCGGCCGACTCTTCCACCGCCGTGGTGGAGCGGATCGCCAAACGCTATCGCGAGCTCGACTGCGACAGTCTGGTGGCGCTGGGGGGCGGCTCGGTCATCGACACCGCCAAGGCGGTCAACATTCTCACTTCCATGGGGGGGGATCATCTGCTCGACTACTCGGGCGCCGGTTGCCTGACCCGTCCCCTCAAGCCGCTGGCAGTGGTGCCCACCACGGCGGGCACAGGATCAGAAGTGACGCTGGTGGCGGTGATCAAGGATGAGGCGAGCGGGCGCAAGGTGCCCTTCACCTCCCCCTTCCTGCTGCCCCAGCTGGCGGTGCTCGACCCGCGCCTGACCCAGGGGCTGCCCCTCAATATCACCGCCGCTACCGCCATGGACGCCATGACCCACGCCATCGAAGCCTTTATCGGCACAGCGAAAAATCCAGTGAGCGATGCGCTGGCACTGATGGCAGTGGAGAAGATCGCCAGCGCCCTGCCGCAAATCATCCACGACCCGCAAAACAAACAGCTGCGGCTGCAACTGGCGGAAGGCTCCACGCTGGCTGGCATGGCTTTTTCCAACTCCATGGTGGGGCTGGTGCACGCCCTCGGCCACAGTCTGGGAGCCCGCTGCCATCTGCCCCACGGGCTGTGCATGAACCTCTTTTTGCCGACCGTGCTCGACTACAACCGCCCCGAGGTGGATAGCGAGTTGGCCCGACTGCTGTTGCCGCTGGTGGGGGCAGAGCGCTTTGCTGCCACCCCGGCCCATCAGCGGGCGGAGGCGACCATCACAGCCATTCGCACCCTGCGCGACACCTTGTGGCAAGCGGTCAAGCTGCCGCGCACCATGAGCGAGGCTGGGGTAAGCGATCGCTCGCTACTGACCGAGATCCGCGATCTGGCGGTCAACGACGGTGCCCTGCTGTTCAATCGCAAGGACGCCGACCGTGAGCAGTTACTCACCCTGCTGGAGCGAGCCTGGGTCTGATCCCTCCCCTTTGCCAACACTCTTGTGCTGACACTAACGCGGTGCCCGACTCACCATCGGGCACCTTGATCTGCATCGCGATATCGATGCGCCCTCTGTCAAAGGGGGATGATATTGACCACGGGCTCTCATTATCTGTTCTATACCTTGGCTAACAGTTATGTTGTGCCGAGAGACCCAACTTTATGCCAGAGGTGCCCACCATGAGCGACATCATCCATCAGGCCAACCAGCAGCAGTTCATCTGTATGGTGGAGGGGAAAGAGTCGAGACTGCGCTACCGGCGGCTCGATGCCAAGACCATCGACGCCTACAGCACCTTCGTGCCCCCAGAGCTGCGGGTGCAGGGGATTGCCGATCAGCTGGCGCGCGCCTTCTTCAACTGGACTCAGGCGGAGGGGCTCACTATAGTGCCGAGCTGCCGCTACATTGATGTCTGGTTACGCCGCAATGCCAACAACTGAACCTCTGAACTCCGCCCTCGAACAGCAATTCCAAGCCAAAACAGAAGCCCTGCTGCGGGCCGATCCGCAGCGGATGGCCTGCCTGCAAGTCGCGGCCGAGCTCAATCTGCCCGACTGGGCGCTGGGGGCCGGTTTTATCCGCAACCTCATCTGGGATCACCTTCACCGCAAGGCGGTGCCCACCCCGCTCAACGATATCGACCTTATCTATCTCGATAAAACCGATCCGCAAGGGCTGGCCGAAGCGGAGCACGAAGCTTGGCTCGCCAAGCGCCTACCCGGCCAGCAGTGGGAGGTGCGCAATCAGGCCCGCATGCACACTCGCCAGCTGGTAGCGCCGTTTGCCAGCAGCCTTGAGGCGCTCAGCCACTGGGTCGAAGTGCCCACCTGCATCGGCGTACGCCTCACCCGAGATGGCGAGTTCGAGTGGCTCGCCCCCTACGGCTTTACCATCAACTGGTCGCTGCAAGTGAGTGCCAACCCCAGATGTCGTCAGGACAAACAGATTTTTACCCAGCGCATCAAGGAGAAACGCTGGCAGGCTATCTGGCCTGACCTTCAGGTAAACTGGCCATAACCTGATTGCAATCTTTCGATAACCTTGGGCACACTAGGGGAAAAGCTGGTTGTAACTCAATGGGTTAAATAATGCGCGACTTCTTCTCTCTCGAACGCTGGCTACCGGGCCTCGCCGCCCTGCTGCAATACCAGCGCGCCTGGTTGATGCCAGATCTTCGCGCCGGACTCTCGGTGGCGGCAGTGGCGCTGCCCGTCGCCATTGCCTATGCAGAACTCGCCGGAGTGGGTGCCATCGTCGGTCTCTACTCCTGCATCCTGCCCATGCTGGTCTACGCCCTGTTTGGCACCTCCCGCCAGCTGATTGTCGGCCCCGATGCCGCCACCTGTGCGGTCATCGCCGCCGTGGTGACGCCGCTGGCCGCAGGCGACCCCACCCGTCACTGGCAACTGGTGATGACCATGACCGCCATGACCGGCTTCTGGTGCCTGATTGCCAGCCGCTTCAAGCTGGGAGTACTGGCGGACTTTCTCTCCCGCCCCATCCTGATGGGGCTGCTCAATGGTGTGGCCATCACCATCATGGTGGGCCAGCTCTCCAAGATCTTCGGCTTCACTTTCAGCGAACGTTACCTCATCGAGCGGATCGCCAGCGGGGCTACCTATATTACCCAAACCCATCTGCCGACCCTGGCCATGAGTCTGGTGGCTCTGCTCACCCTGCTGCTGGCCAAGCGCTACAAACCGGCATGGCCCTCCTCCATGGTGGCCATGGTGGTGACCGCTGCGCTGGTGTGGGGCTTTAAT
This sequence comes from Aeromonas sp. Y293-4, assembly GCF_027705905.1. NCBI lineage: Bacteria > Pseudomonadati > Pseudomonadota > Gammaproteobacteria > Aeromonadales > Aeromonadaceae > Aeromonas > Aeromonas sp. Y293-4. The sequence goes on from NZ_JAPDCI010000001.1 coordinate 353,354, forward strand.
CTCGGCCAGTTTGATATCGCCACCCTGGGGACGGTGGGCTCCGGCCTGCCCGCGTTCCAGATGCCGGAATTTCCCCCCGGTCTGATGCGGGAGCTGGTACTGCCTGCCCTTAACCTCGCCATGGTGAGCTTCGTCTCCATGATGCTGACCGCCCGCAGCTTTGCCGCCAAAAACGGTTACGAAATCGACGCAGACAAGGAGTTTCGGGCCCTCGGTATGGCCAACCTCGCCTCCGCGGTCTCGCAAGGTTTCGCCATCAGCGGGGCGGATTCGCGTACCGCGGTCAACGACGCCAACGGCGGCAAGAGCCAGCTGGTCTCTATCATCGCCGCGGCGGTGATCGCCCTCATCACCTTCTATCTGACGGCGCCGCTCAAATACATCCCGACCGCCGCCCTCGGGGTGGTGCTGGTAATGGCCTCACTCTCGCTCACCGACTTTCGCGGACTGTGGGCGCTGCGTAACTCCGATCGCTCCGCCTTCTGGCTGGCGCTGGTCACCTTTATCAGCGTGCTCACCATGGGAGTGATCCCCGGGATCACCCTCGCCGTGTTGCTGGGCTTGTTCCAGTTCCTGCGCAATGTGATGCGCCCCACCGACCAGCTGCTTGGCATGGATGACGAGGGGGTAGTACGTACCCTGGGGGACAACGAACAGGCCAAGGCGATCCCGGGTATTCTGGTCTATCGCTTCAACTCGCCGCTCACCTACTTCAATGCCCCCTATTTCAAGCGGCGGGTGCTGGCCCTGCTGGTGCAGGATCCCCGAGCCCCCAAGTGTCTGGTGATCGATGCGGTCGCCTGCTTCACCCATCAGGACATCAGCGTGATGAGCATGGTGGGAGAGCTGCACAAAGAGCTGAAACGGCGCGGCATCCATATGGTGATGGCGGGTCGCCACGGCCAGATGACTCACTGGTTAAAGCAAGCGGGCGTGCGGGTGGGCGATGAAGGGATCATCCTCTGCCCCGATATGTATCAGGCGCTGCGCCTGACCCGCTGCTACCGCGAGCCGGTGTTCAAGGATGATGCGGTGGTGGAGAGCACCACAGATGCCATCCGCTCCAACTGGCCGCAGGATGATGCCCTGCCCGACTCGGCGCGCCTCACCTTGCCAAGCGAACAGGAGGCGGGCGCCACGCCTGCCTGATCCCTTGGCCTGCTCCCCTGGCCGGTGCAATCCTGCACAAGGATTGCACCGGCCTTGGCCTTGGTGTTAAATGCGCCCCCAGAGGGCACTCCCCCGTGCCTTCCCAGCTGTTGGACATGCCATGCAATCTCAATCCCACGCAGGCCCGGGCACCCTCTTTGCGCTGACCTGGCCGCTCTTTATCGATCTCGCCCTGCACTTTCTGACGGGAGCCCTCAATACCTTCATGGTGGGTCATGTCTCCTATCAGGGAGTGGCCGCGCTGGCGGTCGGCAATCAAGTGTTCGATCTCGCCATCACATTGTTCAGCTTCGTCAGTATCGGTACCAGCGTGGTGATCACCCAGTATCTGGGGGCCGGCGATCGGGAGAAGAGTCGGGTGGTGATCCACACCGCAATCGGCTTCAACCTGCTGATCGGTCTGGTGGCCGCCATTGGCGTGATGGCGGGGGCCAGCACCATGCTGGCGCTGATGAACCTGCCTGCCAACCTGATGAGCGACGGGACGCTTTACTTGCAGATCATCGGTCTCTGCCTGTTACCGGAAGCGGCAGCCCTCTGTCTGGCAGCCACCCTGCGCGCTCACGGCCACACCCGCCAGGCGATGTATGTTACCCTGATCGTCAACCTCATCACCTTCGTCGGCAACCTGCTGCTGCTCTACGGCTGGTTCGGCTTGCCCCAGCTGGGGGTCGCCGGTGTCGCCATCAGCACGGTCGCGGGTCGACTGGTCGGCGTGGTGCTGCTGGTGTGGCTAGTGGCCCGCAAGACCGGCATTCGACTGGTGGTGCGCGATATCGTCCACCCCAGCCGGGAGATGCTGGGCAAGGTGCTCCATATCGGCCTGCCGGCGGCAGGGGAGAACCTCTCCTGGATGCTGCAGTTTATGGTGGTGACAGCCTTTGTCGGACTGCTGGGGGACAAGGCGCTGGCAACCCAGTCCTACTTCTTTCAGATCTGCCTGTTTATCCTGCTGTTTGGCCTCTCCATCGGCCTTGGCAACGAGATCATCATCGGCCATCTGGCGGGGGCCAGACAGTTCGATCGCGCCTATCAGCAACTGCTCAAGAGCCTCAAGCTGGGGTTGGCAGTTACCTGCGTCATCGCCGTGGCGGCGGCCCTCAATGGCCGCACCATCATCAGCCTCTTTACCGATGATGCCGACATCATCACCCAGGTGGCGCAACTGTTTCTCATCAGCCTTATCCTCGAACCCGGCCGCACCTTCAATCTGGTGGTGATCAACGCCCTGCGGGCCACCGGGGATGCCCGTTTCCCCCTCTACATGGCGTTGCTCTCCATGTGGGGAATTGCCGTGCCACTCTCCTATTTCCTCGGTATCATGCAGGGTTATGGACTGGTCGGTATCTGGCTGGCGCTGGCCTGCGACGAGTGGGTGCGCGGTCTGGCCATGTTCTGGCGCTGGCGCAGTCGTCGCTGGCAAAACAAAATTCTTGTTGAAACAAAAGCGGAATCACAATGAAGAAGATAGGACTCTTGCTGGCTGCCATCCTGCTCAGCCCCCTGGCCATGGCGCAAACTGCCCCTGCCGCTCCCAAGGCTCAAGCCACCCAGACCTGGTATGTGGCCCCCATCGCCATCGATGAAACCAGCGACGCCCAGAAGGCGCTGACCAAGGACTTCATGGCCCAGATGATCAAGACCATCAAGATCAACGAGTACCAGACCGGCAAGGCGGTGGGCAACACCAAGAAGCCCAAGTGGCTAATCCGCACCAAGCTGATCCCCGCCAGCAACGAGCCGCTGGTCGGCAAGAAACACCCGCAGGGTCTCACCTACGGCAAGGGCAATCCGACCCAGGAGATCGTCGGCGAACTGTTGATGAACGGCACCCTGGTGGCCCACATCGGCCAGGGCTGGCGCGAGCCTATCGTCCCGGGCACGCCGGTGGCTGACAAACTCTCCATCGCCAACTATCGCTACGCCATCGGGGATCAGGCCAAGTCGGCGGATCTGGAGGAGCTGGCCGCCCAGATTGGCTTTGAGGCGGGCAAGGTGATACACCGCGATGGCAAGCCGCTACCCGAGAAGAAAAAGAAAAAAGAGCAGGCGGACGAAGATAAAGAGTAACGTTGCCTGCATCCATAAAAAGGGGCCACTCGGCCCCTTTTTTGATCCTGCACCCTCACGCCAACACTGCCCCTGTTGTGACTTGTCGCACAGTTTGGCTCACCATTCAGATTGATAAATCACTTATCTTGTTTTGATTCAACAAGTTATAAATATCCCGCCGAATACTCCAAATCATTGCCCCCAAATCCGATCAGGATCACATTTATCCCCGGCACTAAGGGGTAGCTTTGGTCTTACAGGCACAATCAAACGAAACCAAGGAGGCTCCATTACATGTTCCCAGAGTACAGAGAACTCATCTCGAAACTGAAGAGCAGTGATGTCCATTTCCAGAAGAAGTTTGACTTGCACAACGACCTGGATGCGGAGATTAGAAAGTTGGAAAAGCATCACGCCAGCGACTATAGCGCCGAGGTGAGAGATCTGAAAAAACAGAAACTCAAACTGAAAGAGGAGATATACGACATCCTCAAACAACATCCACAATAGATGCCTCGAAGAATATGCGGATAAGCAATTTATCCCCCAGCCCGGCCCACGCGCCGGGCTTTTTGTTGTTTCAGTCAATTAGTTGACACTCTAGCCTACCGATCTTGCCGGTAGTTTGTTACATTTTTCCCTTGGAATTCAGGGATTAACGGTGATGATAACATGAGCAGAAAACGATCTTTTTATCATCTCTTGCTGCTTTGCCTGTTCGCATTGAGCCACCCCCTGCAGGCTCAGGAGCCTGAACTGGAGCTGTGGCACTCCCAGCAAGCCGGTTACGTGATCGACGACGTGATCGCCCGCTTCAATCAGGAGGGGAACCACAGAGTGCGGGTCACCCAGATTGAGCCGGGCAAGATCAAGGCGGATCTCCTGCTGGCGGCTCAGGCCAGGGGGCTGCCCGATCTGATGCTGATCCCCTCCGATTTTATCGGCCTCTATCGCCAGATGACCCTCGCTCCCCTCCCGGCCGAGTGGTTTTCCCCCGCGCTGATGGCCAGCGCCTTGCGTTATGTCACCCTGGAGCGGCAACGCTGGGGCATGCCCATGATGCAGGGCAACCATCTGATGCTGTTTTACAACAAGGCGCTGGTCTCGACTCCGGTGACCCAATGGCAGCAACTGACAGCTATCACCCCGGCCCTCAAGGCCAAGGGGGTCTACCCCGTCAGCTGGCCCTATCACGACATGTACTACTTCGCCGCCTTTTTACACACCTTTGGCGGCTCGCCGGTGACCGAAGGGCGCATCACCCTCGACAGCCCGGCCATGGTGCAGGCACTGGAGGCCTACCGCACCGTCGTCAGCGAACAGTGGGTCGATCCCGAGTGCGACTATGACACCGCCCTCACCCGCTTCAATGAGGGCAAGAGCGCCTACCTCATCAATGGGGACTGGGCCTTCAACGATCTGGTGAAGAACATGGGGGATAAGCTGGGCGTCGCCCTGCTGCCCCGCTGGCAAAGCCATCCCATGCACTCCATGAGCGGCGCCTACGTGATGGGAGCCTCCCGCTGGGCGATGGATGATGAGGATCGGCAACCCGTCATCAAGGCACTGATGGCCTTTATCCAGCGTCAGGATATTCAGCAGTTCATCTATCATCAGGGGGCGCTGCTGCCGGTCAATCAGCAGGCTTTTACCGCCATCAGCCGCCGTCCCACGCCTCAGGAAAAAGTGCTGCTGGAACAGTTCACCCTCAGTACCCCCATGCCCTCCGACAGCGCCATGTCCATCGCCTGGCAAGCGATGGAGAAAGGGTTCGAGCGATTTAAAGAGGGGATCAGTGCTGCCGACACCGCACGCTATATGCAGCAGCTGGCCGATCAGCAGTACCGGCAGGTCAAAACACCATGAAACATCGCACCTTTCGGCTCGGCCCGACCCTCATCATCATCCTGTTCACCGTCGCCTTGCTGCCGGCACTGCTGGCCAGCACTGTGCTGCTGATCCGCCAGCACCAAATCATCGCCCAGAGCGAGCAGTCGCAGCTGGAGCGGGCCCTCACCAGCATGACCCGCGAGGCCCGCTTTCGCAGCGAGCTGATCGGCACCCAGCTCAATCAGCTCAGCCAGGATCGGGTGCTCCATCAGGCCCTCGACAACTTTCTCTTCTCCAGCCATGCCCGGCTGGCGCTGGCCACCTTTGTCAAATCCAACAGCCTGCTCACCTCGGCCTACCTCATCGATGACAAGGGGTTGGTGGTGGAGTACATCAATGGCCAGGCCTCCCACCTCGAGTCGAGCGACCTGATGCCGCAGCTGATGGCCTGGGGCAAGACCCGCGAGGCGAAACAGGGCAAGCATCTGCTGCTCCCCGTCAATGATCCCGTACTGGTCGACGACATGGAGCAAAACCGCAGTGGCGGGCTTGCGCTGGTGGCCCCCATCTATCGCAACCACCAGCGAGCAGGGGTGATGCAGACCCCTTCCGGCTTCGTGATGACCATTCTCCCCTGGCGGCAGATGGCCCAGTTGCTGGAACCCTATCTCAAGGGAAGCGAATATCTGGTGATCTCCCAGGGCGAGAACCGTCTCTACGAAGGGGCTCACCAGAGCGCCAACGCCATGGATGACAGGGAGCCAAGCAAGATGGCGCAGCCCCTGGCTATTGGCTGGCCCCAGCTGGAGCAGGAGATCACCCCCACCATCACCCTCTACAGCTACAGCAATGACAGGGTCAGCGAGCTCAACAAATCCCAACAGCTGCTGACCGTCAGCATCGCCGTCATGTTGCTGCTGGTGGCCATCGGCTGCGTCTGGCTCACCCGCTGGCTCACCCGACCGCTGCGCTCGCTGGCCGCACTGGTGCGCAGCTATGGCAAGGGCAATTACCAGCAACGGCAGGCGCCGCTGCGCTTTGTGGAGTACGACGAGGTGCGCCAACTGCTGCAAGAGATGGCCAGCACCATCTCGGATCAGGTGCGGGCGCTCTATCAGCAAAATGAACAGCTGCAGCAGGCCAATAGCGAGAAAGAGGCCTTCAACCAGCGGCTGCTCGGCTTCAACGACGAACTGGAGCAAGAGGTTGCCTCGCAAACGACCGCCCTGCGCTCGGCCCTGAGCCGGGAGGAGCGCAGCCGTCATATCCTGCAATCCTGGCTGCAGTTCGGTCTGCACCAGCAGCTGGATATCGATATTGCCGAGCTGGCCAGCTCCGCCCTGCTGCAGCTCTCGCAGCTCTATCCCGGCCACCGCTGGGGGCTGGTGATCCGCCGCGATGGCCAGCCCCACTACTCCCTGATCCAGGGGGTCGATGCCCCCTTGCGGGATGCCCTGCAGGAGAAACTGGTTCAACTGATGGATGAGGAGGTCAAACACTCCGAATGCCAGTGGGACAACGCACTCTGGAAGATCATGACCCTGCCCGGTAGCCAGAGCGGCGTGCTGTTTGGCTATCTGATGGTGAGCGCCGAAGGGCTGGAGTCCGAAGACAGGGCCATCTTGCGGCTGTTTGCCAAGCAGTTGGCGGTGGGCATCGAGGGGCGCCTCTTCACCGACGAGCTGGCGCGGGTCGCCCGCACCGACAACCTCACCGGACTGCCCAACCGGCAGGCGTTCGAAGAGACCTTCCACCACTATCAAGCGGTGCTGGCGCGCCATCCGGAGCGTCACCTCGCCCTCTTCATGCTCGACCTCAACGGCCTCAAGCGCACCAACGACCAGTATGGGCACGAGGCGGGCGACGCCCTGCTGATCCAGATGGCTCACCAGCTACGCACCCTCTGCCGTCAGGATGAGAAGATTTTCCGTATCGGCGGCGACGAGTTCGTTCTGCTGGCGGAGGCGGATCACCTCGCCAGCCAGCAGCTGGCAGGCAGGTTGGAGGCAAGCCAGCAGCACGCCATCGTGCAGCATGGGGAGCACAGCTTCCCACTGCGTTTTGCCATCGGCTGGAGCAGCAGCGACCAGACCCCCCTGGCGGAGCTGAGCAGGGTGGCTGACGACGCCATGTATGCCAATAAGGCGCGCTTCTATCAGGGGCAGCGCTAAAAAGCGGAGGTCTGCGGCGTTGGCGAGCCTTTCGCCAACGCCCTGATCAGCTCGCAAAAATGGCGCGCAACGCTAGACGCGGCGCGGACCATGACTAAGATAGGGGCTCTTGATGTCTCGATTTGGAAGGGAGTAGGAAATGGAGTTAGTACTTGGCCCGCTGGAAGCCCGCGTCATCGGCTGTCTGATTGAAAAAGAGATCTGCACCCCGGATCAATATCCCCTCTCCCTTAATGCACTGGTCAACGCTTGCAACCAGAAGAGCAACCGCGAGCCGGTGCTGGATCTCTCCGAGCTCGATATCCGCGCCGTGGTGGACGAGCTGATCCGCAAGCGGCTGGTGGTCAACACCGCCGGCTTCAACGCCCGGGTGCCCCGCTATCAGCACAGATTCTGCAACACCGAATTTGGCGAGCTGAAATTCAGTGCCCAGGAGCTCGGCATCGTCTGCGAACTGCTGCTGCGCGGCCCACAAACCCCGGGGGAGCTGCGCTCGCGCACCAACCGACTCTGCAGCTTCGATGATGTCACCGAGGTGGATGCGGTACTGACCCAACTCATCGAGCGTGGCCCCTACGTGGTCAAGCTGCCGCGCGAGCCGGGCAAGCGCGAATCCCGCTACGCCCACCTGTTTAGCGGCGAAGTGGATATTCAGGCGATGATGGATGCCGCCCCCGCCGCGGCCTATGCCTCCCCTGCCGCCGACCGCCTGAGCGAGCTGGAGCAGGAGGTGAACGAGCTCAAGAGCCGTCTCGCCGCAATGGAAGCTCGGCTGGCAGCACTGGATGGTCAGGGCTGATCGCCTTTACCATCGCCAATCTCTATCAGGGAGCCGGGGCAGATGTCCCCGGCTCCCTGCGTTTTTTATCGTGAGGAAGTGCCCGTGATCACCCTGATTAAAGAGTCTGACCACCAGAAGATGCCCTGGAAAAACCAGCAGGGCACTACCAGCCAGATCCTCATCTCCCCCAAGGGGAGCAGCCTTGCCAAACTCGACTTTGACTATCGACTGAGCTCGGCCCCCATCAAGAGCGCGGGCCCCTTCTCCCCCTTTCCTGGCTATCAGCGCATTTTGCTGCCGGTGAGCGGGGCAGGCTTTGTGCTCAACGGCCACCCCTACGCCACCTTCGAGGTGGCGCACTTTAGCGGCGATGAGGAGACCCACTGCGAGTTGCTGAAAAAAGAGGTGACCGATCTGGGGCTTATCTACCATCCGGATCGCATCAGCGCCAACGTGCGGGTACTGAACCTCCCCTTCCCGCTGACCCTTACCCTCGAGCCAGAGAAGACCTACCTCTGTCACCTGCTGAGCGGCCAGCTGGCCGTGCAGGGCAAAGAGGTGGCCATCAACGAGACGCTGGTGGTGACCGGTGAAGAGAGCATTCACTTCGAATGCCAGAAGAAGACCGCCATCGCCTTCTTTACCCTGCAGGCCAAATAGCGCAAAAGTCGGCGGTGTGCAGTCATGCCACGCCACACACAAACAGCAGAGATGAAAAAGCCGGGAAATCCCGGCTTTTGCTATTGAGGCAACCGGCTCGTGCCGGTCAGCACCTTAGTTGACCTTGAAGGAGCCCTTCATCATGGCGAAGTGGCCGGGGAAGGAGCAGAAGAAGGTGAGATCCTTGCCCGCCAGACCGTCGGTCTTGAAGGTGACGCTGCTGCTCTCGCCGCCGCCAATCAGCTTGGTGTGAGCCAGTACACGGGGATCATCCTTGGGCAGATAACCGTTCTCGGCCCCGGCGCTCATCCCGGCAGTCGCCACGGTCTGATAGTCGGCGGTGCTGGCCAGCACCCAGTTGTGGCCCATGGCGGTCACGGGCAGCTTGCCGGTGTGATTCAGGGTGACCGTCACCTCCTTGCAGGTGGCCGGCACGCTCATCTCTTTGAGGTTGTACTGCATGGCATCATTGCCTTCAATGACCAGTGCACACTCATCCGCCAGCACGGGGGCAGCCAGGGTACTCAGAAACAGCAGGGTAATCGCCTTTTTCATCATCTTCTCCTTTGATTGGCAATGGATGGCAACGACTTGGCGGATGCGGTTAACGCTTCGCAAAGATGCCGTCTAAATCGACCTTCATTTTACTCAATTGTCTTCAATCGGCTATGGCTTTTGGCCAAAGCTGCGGGCCAGGTCACCAGACGGTGCTCTACTCGCCACTATCTCCCTCACGGATGGACGATACGGCGCTCGGCTGTCACAGGTTCAAAACTGTTTAATTTTTTCTGCCCTTTTCCCTCCGATTGGCCCTATCAGGGCTCGCCCGGCGGGCGCCCCTTGGCTAAGCTAGCGCCCCGATATGAACCTTCTCCAGATGAGAGCGCCGGATGATTGCGATAACCCCCGTGGCGGCCCTGCGCGGCCTGCTGCTGACCCTGCTGCTGGCGCTGGCCGGCTGCCAGCCCACCCCGCCTGCCCAGACCCGTATTCAGGGCAAAACCATGGGCACCTACTATGTGGTGACCCTGAGCGATAGCTACCCCGGTGGAGAGCCCGCCCTCAAAAGCGACGTAGAGAGCCTGCTGGCCCGGATGAACAAGGAGATCTCCACCTACGATCCGGGCTCGCTCATCTCCCGTTTCAATCAGGGGCCCGCCAACATCCCGTTTGCCATCCCGCCCGCCATGGCCATCATAGTCCAGCAGGGGATTGATGCCGGTAAGCTGACCAACGGCAAGCTGGATGTGACCGTGGGGCCACTGGTCAATCTGTGGGGCTTTGGCCCGGACAAACGGCCGGTCAAGCGGCCCGATGAGGCGGCCATCGCCGCCGCCCGCCACAAGGTGGGCATCGACAAGCTGACCCTGACCCCGCAAGGGGATCACTTCCTGCTCGAAAAAACGATCCCGGATCTCTATCTCGACCTCTCCACTCTCGGCGAAGGGGCGGCATCGGATGAAATCGCCACCCTGCTCGAGGGCAAGGGGGTACACAACTACCTGATCGAAGTGGCCGGTGCGGTGCGCAGCAAGGGCAACAACAGCAAGGGCTCGCCATGGAAAGTGGCCATCGTCGAACCCTCCGATCAGCCGGGAGCGTTTTCCGATATCGTCATCCCCAACGGCATGGCGCTCAGCACTGCGGGCAGCTATCGCAACTACTACGAGCTGGATGGCCAGCGTTACTCCCATATCATCGACCCCGCCACCGGCCAGCCGGTCACCCACAAGCTGGTCTCCGCCAGCGTCATCACCCCGACCGCGCTGGAGGCCGATGCCCTCGATACCGCGCTGATGGTGATGGGACCTGAAGCGGGGATGACATTTGCCAAGCAGCACCAGCTGGCAGTCTATCTCATCATCAAGACCGAACAGGGGTTCAAGGCCGAGTACACGCCGCAATTTGCTCCCTATCTGGCAGAGAAAAAACGGTGAGTTCAAGGCCCTGGCAACAGGGCCTTTCTCTTTCACTCATCGCGGGCAAAAGGCGGACAAACGGAGATGGTTCGCAATCGACAACTTGGCCAATTGCCTCTTCGGGCGCTTTGGTGGCACACTTTCTCCCATCAGCCCGCAGCGCCTCGACCCAGACAGATGCAGACACCTGAACAAGAGCCAGAAAAAAAGAGCCCAGCCAAGCCACAACGCATTCTGATGGTCAATGAGCAGCGCTCGTTTCAGGTGATGATGAAGGCGATGCTGCTCAATCTGGGTATCAGCAACATCACCTACTCCAATACCGCCGAGGATGCGCGGCGCCGCTGCCAGAAGGGCAGTTTCGACATCTATCTGATCGATTACGATCTGGGGGTTGGCGAGAATGGCCGCCAGTTGCTCGAGAGCCTGCGCGACAAAGATCTGATCCCGCCCCAGAGCGTGGTGATCATGGTGAGTGGCGACAGCTCCCGCGCCATGGTACTGAGCGCGCTGGAGGCCGAGCCCGACGAATACCTGATGAAGCCCTTCTCTCAGGAGCAGTTCTCGTTTCGCTTGAAGCGTGCCCTCGCCCGGCGCAATGCGCTGGCCAGCGTCTTTACCGCGCTGGCCGATGACAATCTGGCAGCCCTCATTACCGCCTGTGCCGAGCGGGCCGATGCGGTGCCCCGTTTTGCCAACTACTGCCGCTGCCTGCAGGCCGATACCCACCTCAAGCTGGGTCAGGCACAGGAGGCGCGCTCTTTAATGCGCCAGCTGCTGGCCGGGCAGGAGAACAGCTGGGCCCGCCTGACGCTGGGCAAGGCGTGCAACACCCTGGGGCTCCACGAAGAGGCGGTCAGCCATCTGCAGGCGACCCTCAAAAATACCCCGCTGATGGTGGAGGCTCACCTCTGGCTGGCGGAATCCCTGCTGGCCCTTGGCAATGACGAGCAGGCGCAGCAGGAGCTCAGACGGGCGGTGGATATCTCCCCCCAGTCTGTGCAACTCTCCCGTCGGCTGGCGGAGGTGTGCCTGCAGCGTCACGACTACGCCCAGGCCAAGGATGTGCTGATGTCGCTGATCGACCTGTCGCGCAACTCCATCCACCGCACGCCCCATTATCTGGGGGCCTATATCCAGACCCTGACCCTCTACGCCCTCAACAGCAACGACAGCTACCACATCGCCAACCTGCAAAAGCAGGTCAATTCTGCCCTGTCGCGCATCCGCGATTCGCTGATGATGTCGGAGTTCAACTACCCGGTGTTCGAGCAGATCTGTCAGGCCCGGGTGCAGATTGCGCTGGGCGAGCTGCTCAAGGGCAAGAAGATGCTCTATCGCGCCAACCAGAACTGGCTCGATGAACCGGCCACCATGCCCCCCGTCCTGCTTGGCGAAACCATCCTTGCCCTCTATCAGCTCGGCGAGTTCGAATATGCCGAAAGCCTGCAAGGGCTGCTGGCGGAGGACGAAGATCGGCTGCTCACCACCTGCATTCAGGCAACCCGGGATGACAAGACGGTGCTGGAGCGGCGTCAGCGCTACCAGCAGCTCAACGATCTGGGGATCAAGGCCTATCAGAGCGGCGAGCTGGAGCAGGCCCTCGGCCATTTCCGCGAAGCACTGCGCCGCGCCCCCGCCAATACCGGTGCGGCTCTCAACAAGATCCAGGTGCTGCTGCAACTGATGCAGAAAAACCGCAAGAGTCCGGAATTTGGTGCCGAATGCAAAGACACTCTGGACGTGCTCGACGGCATCCCCCTCAACCCGGCCCAGCAGGAGCGTTTTCGCAAGCTGCGTCAGGAGTTCAACCAGTTCAGCTAAGACGACGCCGCCACGCCCCCTTTTCCCCGCCTATGCTGAAACCAGTTCGGCAATGCGAGGGAAACGAAGATGGCGATGTGTCGTTATCTGGTGGCCGATGGCCGCCACTGCAGTGAAGAGGCTGGCGAGCACGATCTCTGCCACTGGCATGATCCCCACCATACCCATCAGGAAGCCCATACCGCCGAGGCGCTTGAACAGTACGTTCGCGCTGGCGGACTCTGCCACGGCCTGCAGCTGTCACGGGCCAATCTGGCGGGCCTAAATCTGGTCAACAAGGAGTCCGATCAGGGATTTTTGCTGGAGCAGTGCAACCTCTATCGTGCCAACCTGCGCGGTGGTCACCTCTACGGCCTGCGCATGAAAGGCGGCAGCCTGATGAAGGCCGATCTCAGTGATGCCAACCTCCAGTGCGCCACCCTCGATGACGTCAACCTGCTCGGCATCCGCTGGCACAACACCCGGCTCGACAACATGCAGACCGGCAAACGGGTGATGCAGGATCGCAAGGGGCGCCGCGAACGGGATCCCAAACAGGCGCGCATCTGGTTCAAGGAGGCGGAAGAGACCTACCGGGATCTGCGCAAAGCCTCCGAGGCACAGGGGATCTTCACCATGTCCGGCAACTATATCCAGCAGGAACTCACCATGCGCCGCCTGCAACTGCCGTTCTGGTCGACCCAGCGTTTTACCTCCTGGGTGGTCGATCTCTTCTGCGGCTATGGCGAGGCCCCGATGCGGGTGGTGCTCTTCTCGTTGCTGCTCATCTTTATCTGCAGCATTTTTTACTTCTTCTGCGGACTGCATTTTCAGGGCGAGCACCTCATCTACCAACCCGGTGCCCCGCTCGAGCAAAATGCCATCTTCCTGCTCGAATGCCTCTACTACAGCGTGGTCACCTTCACCACGTTGGGGTACGGCGACTTCACTCCGGTGGGCCTCTCCAGGATCTTCGCCGCCTTTGAAGCCTTTACCGGCAGCTTCACGCTGGCGCTGTTTGTGGTGGTATTCGTCAAAAAGATGACCCGCTGACACCTCTGCCCACCCCGCGGTGCCTGCCACTGATGCAGGCCCGCGGCCAAACTTGCATCCACCGCCGATTCCTAGTCCAATAGCCACTTATAAAAATGACATGAGCATCCCGGACATGAAGATCATCTCTTTCAATATCAACGGCCTGCGCGCCCGTTTGCACCAACTGCAAGCCATCATCGACAAGCACCAGCCCGATGTGATCGGCCTGCAAGAGATCAAGGTGCACGATGAAGCATTCCCGCTGGCCGATGTGGAAGCCATGGGCTATCACGTAGAGTTTCACGGCCAGAAGGCCCACTACGGGGTCGCCATCATGAGCAAGCAGAAGCCGGTCAAGGTGGAGAAAGGCTTCCCCACCGATGACGAAGAGGCCCAGCGCCGGATGATCATGGCCACCTTCGAACGTGAAGACGGCTCTCTCATCAAGGTGATGAACGGCTACTTCCCGCAGGGTGAAAGCCAGGATCACGAGACCAAGTTCCCGGCCAAACAGAAGTTCTACGAGGATCTGCAGCACTACCTCGAGACCAACCACACCCCGGACGACCAGCTGGTGCTGATCGGGGATATGAATATCTCCCCCACCGATCTCGACATCGGCATCGGCGAAGCTAACCGCAAGCGCTGGCTGCGGGATGGCAAGTGCTCCTTCCTGCCCATCGAGCGCGAATGGATGGAGCGACTGAAAGGGTTTGGCCTCACCGACACCTTCCGCGCCGCCAACCCCACCGAGTGCGAGCGTTTCTCCTGGTTTGACTACCGCTCCAAGGGCTTTGACGAGAACCGCGGCCTGCGCATCGACCTCATCATGGCCTCCGACGCCCTCAAGGACAAGGTGACCGAGACCGGTATCGACTACGAGCTGCGCGGCATCGAGAAACCCTCCGACCACGCCCCCATCTGGGCCTGCTTCGCCTGATGCGGCGCAAGATTAACCGATGAGCCGCGACGAATTCGTAAACTGTGAAGCGGCTCGCGGTTGCCTGCGATAAAAGGGCGTAAAAAACCCATCCAGACAAGGTGCCTTATGGCACCTTATTTTTTGCAGCAAGGAGTGGCTGGCGTGATACGGTTGCGAAGAGCCCGGGCCCGGGATGAACATCCCCGAAGCCCCCCGCCCAAATCGGAAAAGTCAGACTTTTTTCGTCAATCGGCAACCCTAATTGTCACTTTGAGAAGGTTGTGTTCAAGGTTGCCGCCATATCATCTCCCATTCCAATCATAAAGAAGTTGTTTTTTTAATCATGAAGTTAATGATGTATATGGAGAAACATGCTGAACGCAGCAGCCGAAATCGATCCAACAGGAGTGTGATGATGAAGGTGCCCAATGCCGGAAGAGAGGTTTACAAACGCAGCTTGCTGACCCTGGCGCTGATCAGCGGTCTGAGCGCCTGTGGCGGCGAGACGACCCAAACGGCCCAGACCATGCCCGCCGTCCCTGTGGTGGTCGCCGAGGTCAAGCTGACCGATGTGCCGCTCACCACCGAGATGGTGGGAGAGACCGCCGGTTTTCGCGAGATTGATGTGCGCTCCCGGGTCAGTGGCATCCTGCTCAAGCGCACTTATGTGGAAGGCCAGCCGGTTACCGCCGGTCAGGAGCTGTTTTTGATCGACCCTGAGCCCTACAAAGTGGCGCTGGAGCAGGCCAAAGGGACCTTGGCTCAGGAGCAGGCCCGTCTCAACAAGGCCCGTGCCGACCGGGATCGCATCATTCCCCTCTTCAAGCGTCAGGTGGTCAGTCGCAAGGACTATGACGACACCATCGCCAACTACGAAGCGGCCATCGCCAGCCATCAGGCCGCTCAGGCCAAGGTGAAAGAGGCAGAGCTCAACCTCAGCTACACCCAGGTGACCGCCCCCATCAACGGCATGGCGAGCAAGAGCTCCCAGTCCGAGGGAAGCCTTATCTCCACCAGCGGCGACAACGGCCTGCTCACTACCATCACCCAGTTTGATCCGCTCTACGTCAACTTCTCCTACTCGGAGCAGGATCGCCTCAACTTCGAAAACTCGGTAAAAAAAGGGGTGATTGAGGCGAAGGATGCCACCACCTGGCGCACCCATATTCGTCTGGCCGATGGCTCCCTCTATCCGGAGGCGGGCAAGCTCAACTTCTCCGACAACCGGGTCGATCCCCAGACCGGCACCATCCGTGCCCGTGCCATCTTCGACAACAAGGACGGCGTACTGCTGCCCGGCCAGTTTGTCCGCATGACCATCGATCTGGGCACCCGCAAAAATGCCATCGTGGTGCCGCCGCGCGCCATCGTCCAGTCCCAGGCTGACCGCATGGTGATGGTGGTCGATGCCGACAACAAGGTAGTGCCCCGTCCGGTGACCTTGGGCGCAGCGGTCGACTCCGGCGTGCTGATCGAGAGCGGCCTGCAGGCAGGTGAGCGCTATATCGTCGAAGGCTTGATGAAGGCTCGCCCCGGCGCCGTGGTAAAACCTGTCTCTGCCGACGAGATGAAGGCGATCACCGGCAAGGTAGTCAGCCAGTCTGCGGCCAAGTAAGGAGCCCGTATGTTTTCCAAGTTCTTCATAGAACGCCCCATCTTCGCCAGCGTGATTTCGATCATTATCGTGCTGGGCGGTTTGGCGGCGATGCGGGCGCTCCCCATCGAGCAATATCCCCAGATCACCCCGCCGGTGGTCTCGGTCACGGCGTTTTATCCGGGCGCAACCCCGGAGGTGATCTCCCAGACCGTGGCTGCGCCGCTGGAGCAGCAGATCAACGGCGTCGAGCGGATGATCTACATGCAATCGGGGTCGGCCTCCAACGGCCAGATGAACCTCAACGTCTACTTCGAGATCGGCACCGATCCGGATCAGGCCACCATCAACGTCAACAACCGGGTCTCGGCCGCCATGGCCCAGCTGCCGGAAGAGGTGAAAAAGCAGGGGGTGACGGTCAAGAAGAAATCGACCTCCATCCTGCAGGTGGTCACCCTCCAGTCACCGAACGGCTCGTTTGATACCACCTATCTGTCGAATTACGCCCTGCTCAACATCATCGACGAGCTCAAGCGGATTCCCGGCATCGGTGATACCACCTTGTTTGGCGGTACCGACTACGCGATGCGTATCTGGCTGCGACCGGATCGACTGGCCCAGCTCGAGCTCACCCCGAGCGACGTGATCGGCGCCATTCGCGAGCAGAACACCCAGTTCGCGGCAGGCAAGATCGGTGCCCAACCCACCACGGCCCCCATCGACTTCACCTACACGGTGC
This sequence comes from Aeromonas sp. Y293-4, assembly GCF_027705905.1. NCBI lineage: Bacteria > Pseudomonadati > Pseudomonadota > Gammaproteobacteria > Aeromonadales > Aeromonadaceae > Aeromonas > Aeromonas sp. Y293-4. Next base: position 370,030 of record NZ_JAPDCI010000001.1, read on the forward strand.
AGACCAAGGGGCGCCTTGAGGATGTGAAGGAGTTCCAGAACATCATCGTCCGCTCCATGCCCGATGGCTCCAAGATCCGGGTCCGCGATGTCGCCCGGGTCGAGCTGGGGGGCAAGGATTATGACCTGGTCGCCCGCGCCAACGGCAAACCGGCCATCGGTATTGCCACCTATCTGCAACCCGGCGCCAACGCCGTCGCGGTTGCCGATGCGGTACATGCCACCATGGAGCGACTCAAGGAGCGCTTCCCGCAGGATATCGAGTACCAGATCCCCTACGACACCACCGAGTTCGTGAAGATTTCCATCGAAGAGGTGGTACACACCCTGTTCGAGGCGATCGTGCTGGTGTTCGTGGTGGTCTACCTGTTCCTGCAAAACTTCCGCGCCACCCTGATCCCCTGTATCGCGGTGCCGGTGTCGCTCATCGGGACCTTCGCCGGCATGTTGGTGCTCGGTTTCTCCATCAACCTGCTGACCCTGTTCGGCATGGTGCTTGCCATCGGTATCGTGGTGGATGACGCTATCGTGGTACTGGAGAACGTCGAGCGGATCATGAGCGAGAAGAAGTGCTCCGCCAAAGAGGCTGCCATCCTCGCCATGCAGGAGGTCTCCGGACCGGTGGTCGCCATCGTGCTGGTACTCTGCGCCGTGTTCCTGCCGGTCGCCTTTATGGGCGGCATGACAGGGGTGATGTACAAACAGTTCGCCATCACGGTCGCGGTCTCGGTCGCCATCTCCGGTCTGGTGGCACTGACTCTCTCTCCGGCCCTCTGTGCCGTGTTGCTCAAAGAGGGACACCACAAACCGGCCCGCTTCTTCGTCTGGTTCAACGAAAAATTTGACCAGCTGACCCGCGGCTATGTACGAGGTGTGGCCTTCCTGAACCGTCGGGTGGGGGTCGCCTTTGCCATCATCGCCGTGCTGATCCTCTCCATCTACGGCCTCTTCCTGAAAGTGCCGGGCGAACTGGTACCGAACGAAGATCAGGGCTACCTCATCTCCGCCGTCATGCTGCCGGATGCCGCCGCGATGAGCCGGACCCAGGCGGTGGCAGATCAGTTCGACAAGATCGCCATGGCCAACCCCCATGTGAAGGATGTGATTACCTTCTCGGGCTTTGACATTCTCTCCAATGCCATCATCAGCAACAGCGGCATGACCTTCATTACCCTGAAGGACTGGAGCGAGCGTCAGGGGGCCGGACAGGACTCCTTCTCGCTGGCCAAGACCTTCCAGGGCTTGAGCCTGATGGGGCTGGCGGATGGCTTTGTCGCCTCCTTCAACCCGCCTCCCATTCAGGGGATGTCCACCACTGGTGGCCTTGAGGCCTATCTGCAAAACCGTGGCACCGGCAACGCCCAGGCCTTCTCAGGCGAAGTACAGCGCTTCCTCGAAGCGGCCAAGGCGCGCCCGGAGTTTGCCAGCGTCACCAGCACCTACCGCGCCAACGTGCCGCAGGTCTATCTCGACCTGGATCGCGAAAAAGCCAAGGCGCTGGGGCTGCCCATCAACGCGGTGTTCGACACCATGCAGGCCACCTTCGGCCAGGTCTATGTCAACGACTTCAACCAGTTCGGCCGTACCTACCGGGTGCAGTTGCAGTCCGAGGCAGACTATCGCGCCAAGAAGAGCGACATCCGCAACGTCTATGTCCGCTCCGACAAGGGGGAGATGATCCCGCTCAGCAGTCTGGTGACGGTGCGTGATGCCACCGGCCCAGAACTGGTCGAACGCTTCAACATCTTCCAGGCCGCCAAGATCATGGCCCAGCCCGCCCCCGGCTACAGCTCGGGTCAAGCCATCGCCGCGCTGGAAGAGGTTGCTAATGAAGCTCTTGGCAACGACGCCAAGCTGGAGTGGACCGGCTCCGCCTATCAGGAGAAAGCGGCCGCAGGCAGTGCAGGCATGGCCTTTGGTTTCGGTATCGTGATGATCTTCCTCATTCTGGCCGCCCAGTATGAACGCTGGAGCCTGCCGTTTGCGGTAATCACCGCCGTACCGTTCGCCCTGTTCGGTGCCCTGCTCGCCACCTGGCTGGTGGGGCTGACCAACAACGTCTACTTCCAGATCGGGCTGGTGACCCTGGTCGGCCTTGCCGCCAAGAACGCCATCCTGATCGTGGAGTTCGCGGTGATGAAGCACGAAGAGGGGATGAGCCTCATCGAGTCGGCACTGGAGGCGGCGCGCCTGCGTTTCCGTCCCATCGTGATGACCTCGCTCGCCTTCATCCTCGGCTGTGTGCCGCTGGTCACCTCCAGCGGGGCCGGTGCGGCAAGCCGTCACGCCCTCGGCTGGCCGGTCATCGGCGGCATGCTGGCGGCCACCTTTATCGCCATCTTCTTTATCCCGCTCTTCTTCCGCCTCATCATGAGAGGATCGGAAAAAAGGGCCTGACTATTCCGGTAAAGCTCACCAAGCCCCTCCCTCACGGAGGGGCTTTTTTTATGTCACTCCGTTACATGGCAAATAGATAGGCCTTCATCGCCTTGAGACGCACGGTGGCGGCACCGATGATGTCGATAAAGCCAAGCAGCGGATGGGGTTTATGTGCCGAAATCCAGGCTGAGCCGGTTGCCCCAATTGGCAGGTCCACACCGTCCGGCACCAGCATGTCGAGCACCACTGTCCGGCCATGGCTCGACATGTTGTTGCCCACATGCTGCCGTACATCCTGATCCCCCTGCGCAACACTCATCTGGGCCTCCCCCGTACCAGTAAGTACTGAGTGCACCCGTGCTCGAAAGATGCGCCCGGGATAGGCATCTACATAAAACTCGGCAAACTGGCCTGGTGCTATGTTGCGAAAACTCTGATCCGGAATGCGAAACTCCAGAAACTTGCGAGAAGTGTCGTATAGGTGCATGTTGCCGGTACGGGAACCGCTGGCAATATTGACTATCGAGACCTGACCATCAAACGGAGCCCTGATCACCTTCTCTTCATTCCGTCGCTCCTGCAAGGCCAGCTCTGTCTCTAGATTCAACACCTGAGCTTCAATCGCCTGAACCTTCGCTTCACTGGCACTCAGTTGCGCCAGATCGCCATCAATTTGGGTCTGCAGCTGGTCACGGCTCTGAATACTGGCAAAGTTACCCAACTGGGTCAGCCGAGCCAATTCCTTGTGATTGAGGTTCAGTCGTGACTGGATCGCTCGCTGCTGGCTTACCTCTGACGCCACCTGGGCATGCTGGGCGTCAATCTGATAGCTCAACGCCTGAGACTTACCGTTACTCTCCCAGTCCGCAAGACTATAAATGGGCTGACCACGCGCAACACGCTGATTATGCGCAACATAAATCTGATCTATCTGATGAAACTGGTTGATGCCTAGTAATGGTCCCAACACCGCATGAGGTGCCTTGACCGTCGCCGAATCGGTAAAATCCACCGGAGCCAAATGGCGAGAGGTAGTCAACAAACCAAGCGCCAATAACGCGCCAATTGCGGTACTCCAAAAACCCGTTTTTAGGTTCCAAGGCAATATGTTCAGCTTGACCAGCAACCACACGATCAGGATATAGGGCAGCAGGATCTCTTTCATGATGCCTCCCCCTCATGACGACCACGTCGAATACCATGGCCGATAATAAGGCTCATCCGCTCGCTCAGCACATCCCAACGGGCAAAGGCGATGATAACGGCAAGCACCCACCAGGTCTTGTCGATAAACAGTCCGCACAAGGAGAGCGCAAACACCAGGGTGATATGCACCGACTCAGACACCTTGGCACGATGCACAGCGATCTCATGCAGTTGCCACAGCAGATAGACCAGATAGAGGACCACATAGAGAGTGATCACAGTAATCACCCCCATAAAGATCTCGGAATCAAGCAGTACCATGATGGCTGGCAAAGCATGGTTGAACTTGGTCGCCTCAATTGGATAGATGTGGGCAACTTTCGAGAAGAAGACAACCAGAGCGACCGTGACCAATATAAACGTCAGGCGCCAAAGCCACCGCGCTAACGCAGAGGTTGATTGTGATGACATTTGATGTTGTTCCTTGAGTAACGGATGAGCAAACAAGTGGACCTCACGAGCCACCCAGCTAATAACGCGCCAGATCGGCGCGACGGCTAGGATGGAGAAGCCCCCAACCAGTGAAGGCTTGCAAGGCTCACAACTCAGAACTGGTGTTGCACACCGATGTTGAAGAAGTTCAGGTAGCTGTTGTTGTAGTTGCCGGACAAGTGCGGGCGACCGATCCCGTCCTGATCCACTGGCATATCACCCAGCCAGGCCAGGGTATAGCTGGCTTCCACCTTGGTGGCTGGGCTCAACTGATAACTGGCCCCCAGACCCCAGCGCCAACCAGAACCCACCGGAAGCATCACAGTTCGGTACTCATCACTCACTGCACTACTGTCATAGCCTATTCCGCTGCTCAAACGCAGTGCTGGGGTGACATCAACCTGTGCCCCCAGGCTGGCATGCCATGTATTCTTGTAATTCATATCAATGGTTTGGCTGCCCATGGCAGATGCCACACCGATATCGCCAAAACGGGACCACTGCTGCCAGTTGGCACTGGCCAGCAAGGCCCACTGGTCGTTGAGCTGGTGATAGCCACTTAGCGTAATGGTCTGCGGAATCATGATCTCGACCCCTAGACCTGCCACATCAGCACGTGGGAAGAGCTGATCTTCAAGCTCCCACTTCAGTTCGGAGAAGTAGCTCAAGCCGATACGGGAGTGCTGATCCAGCTCGTAAAGTACCCCGAAGGAGGCACCATACGCCCAGTCGCTGTTGGAGAATTCCCGCCCTTCCCCCATCCCGGACGTCAGATCCACAGAGGCTTCCAGCGAACCATTCATGGCGATCAGGCTGGCTCCCACCGACCAATTTGAGTCAATGCGGTACGCCAGACTCGGAGCAAAGGCGATGCCGGTCAGCTTGGCCGACTGGGTATAACCACGACCATCCCAGCCATCGCCATAATCGATACCCAGACCGTGACTGCCAAAGACGCCGATACCTGCGACCCATTGATCGTCGATGGCATGAGTCAGATAGAGGCTGCCGAGCGGCGCGGTCTGCAGGGCATTTCCACCGTTGTTACCGCCGCTGCCCAGATCCAGCTCAAGGTCGCCGTATACCACACCGCCATTGACCTGCAACTGAGTACCTTCCAGTTTGGTCATACCGGCCGGGTTGCTTGCGATAGTATCTGCCCCTTGGGCACGGGCGGCAGACCCTGCGTTGGCCAGCGCACTGTTGGCAGTGCTGGTCTCGTAGAGGGCAAGGCCGCCAGCCATGGCTGATGGACTCAGCAAAGCGGCAAGCATCAGCGACAGCAGTCGTGGCTGCATTTCAATACTCCTGAATAGTGAACATGGTGAGCACCCGGCAAGGTGTGCTGCTCAAAAACACGGTTTGACTCTTTGATTGTCAGCATCCGGGAGACCTGCGGCTTTATACTGCTCGCTCATGGCGTCACGGGATGGATAAGGTCGGCAAGCACTCCTGCCGCAGTCATTTATGCCGGAGCAAAAGAGTGAACCATCACGTCATCGTGGTAACTGACAGGGGGCATCCTAACGGGATGAGGGGCATGCTTCATTAGGGTTGGGCATACGCAATGGTTAAGCATTGCTTAAATATCCCCCCCAACACAGCACCTCTATAACATCACTGGCGCCATTGACCTTCACCTCGTGGCAAGGTTTACAGTCCCGCCATCTGCTCCCTAAGGATGCCCGGATTGTCACTCACCCAGCTTGCTGCAAGATTGCCCTCTGTTGCTCTGGCCCGGCTATTGCTGGCGCTGCTGCTCGTCTGCAATCTGACCCTCTGCATCAGCTGGCATGGTTCTCCCCTCTCCTCCGAGCCGACCTCAAGCAGCGCCCAGTCGATGGTGATGTTCGATTCATCCATGGCGATGGCGGATGGCGATATCTCTCATGCAATGCCCGCTATGGATCACCCGGGCGATGTCATGACCCTCTCCTGCCATCAGGGAGGCGAGGGGTCAACCATGGGCGATGAGTGCCAGATGCAGACCGGCGTCAATGCTCTCTCCTTCGGCGCGATGGCTCTGCTGGGTGTACTGGTCGCCCTGCTGCTCTTCCCCCTGCTACTTGGCAACAACGTCGCAGCGTCACTGCTTGATAACTGGTTGCGGGATCCCTTCCTGCGCTCGCGCGGTACTCACCCTCCCTCCTGGCCGCGCCGACATCTGATGCTGTCGGTGTTACGCCACTAGAAAGTCCTTCTCTTGCGGCACAGGCAAGCTTCAACTTGCCCGTTCTCTGCCGCCTTGCCTGACCCTGTGCCCCGGCCAAACCGGTCCGCTCACAGGGAGCCGTGCGCACTGATACAGCTGCGCCCCGTTTGCCGCCAGCCCCTTTGGTGATGCCTTGCACCTCACCCGACCGGCGGCCTGCAAAAGAGAAGACGTATTATGTCACCAGCCCACTTTTCACCGTCCAAGGTTGCTGCCTTTGCGGGCGCATTACCCTCCTGCACTTTCTGCATGCAGATCCGCGCCGGAGACCAGTCATGAACAAGACCGTCCTGATGTCGGCCCTGCTACTTGCCCTTGGAGCTGGTGGCGGCTACTGGGCCGCCAAACAGACCTCCGATGGCGCAAGCGCCAAAGAGAAGACGCCCCTTTACTGGGTCAATCCCATGGATCCCCGCGACAAACGCGACGGCCCGGCCAAGGACAACATGGGGATGGACTTTATCCCCGTCTATGAGGAACAAAAAAACGGCTCGCCGGGCACAGTCACCATCAGCCCCGAGATCCAGCAGAACCTGGGGGTGCGACTGGCTAAGGTCGAGCGACTGCCTATCCACCAGCAGATCGAGACGGTGGGCTATGTCGGTTATGACGAGGACAGGCTGGAGGCAGTCAACGCCCGCATGGCAGGCTGGATCCGCACCCTCGCCATCAAGAGCGAGGGGCAGCAGGTGAGCAAGGGGAGCCTTATTTACGAGCTCTACGCGCCGGATCTGGTCAACGCCCAGCACGAATACCTGCTGGCACTCAACACGGCCAACCCACTGCTGCTGCGCGCTGCCGAGGGCAAGCTCAAGTCCCTGCAGGTACCGGCAGATCAAATCTCAGCCCTCAAGCGCACCCGTCAGGTGCGCGAAACCATCAGCATTTACGCCCCCAGCAGCGGTTATGTCTCCGAGCTCAAGGTGCGCGAGGGCCAGTATGTTGAGCCCGCTGCGGCGCTCTTTAACATCAGCACCCTCAAGCAGGTGTGGGTCAGTGCCGAGGTGTTCGAGCGTCAAGCCGCCCAGCTGAAGGTGGGGGATCCGGTCACCATGACTCTCGACTATGCCCCCGGTCGCAGTTGGCAAGGTAAGGTGGATTACCTCTACCCGACCCTCGATGCCGCTACTCGTACCCTCAAGGTGCGACTGCGCTTTGACAACCCGGACGAGTTTTTGAAACCCAATATGTTTGCCAAGGTGAGCATTCGCACCGGGCAGGGAGAGTCGCAATTGGTGGTGCCGAGCGAAGCGGTGATCCGCACCGGCAGTCAGGATCGGCTGGTGCTGGCGTTGGGGGATGGCAACTTCAAGTCGGTCGCCGTCACTCTCGGCCCCCAGTTTGGCGACAAGGTTGCCATCAAGGCGGGGGTGGAAGCGGGTGACAACATCGTCAGCTCGGCCCAGTTCCTGCTCGACTCCGAGTCGGCCATCGATTCGGACTTCCAGCGTATGACGGCAGTGCGCCCTGCACAGGTGTGGACCCAGGGCGAGGTTGAAAGCATCGATCTGGCCAACCGTACCCTGATGGTCTCCCACCAGCCCATCCCCGAGTGGCAGTGGCCCGCCATGGAGATGGAGTTCACCGTCGCCGAAGGAGTCGACATCAGCAAACTGGTCGAGGGGCAGACCCTGCACCTGCAGGTAATGCAGGAGGGGGAGGAGTACCGCATCACCACCATCCATCAGGAGAAGGCACCAGCAACTGACGACACCGCCAAGCCTGCGGCAGATGAGATGGGCAAGATGGAAGGCATGGACCATAGCCAGCACAATATGGGAGCCCAACCATGATCCCCTCGATTATTCGCTGGTCGGTGGGCAACCGCTTTCTGGTGCTGTTATTGACCCTCATGCTCACCGCCTGGGGGCTCTGGTCGGTCAAACAGACCCCGGTGGATGCCCTGCCGGATCTCTCCGATGTGCAGGTGATCATCAAAACCTCCTATCCGGGCCAGGCGCCCCAGGTGGTGGAGGATCAGGTCACCTACCCGCTCACCACCGCCATGCTGGCGGTACCGGGGGCCACTACGGTGCGCGGCTACTCCTTCTTCGGCGACTCCTTCGTCTATGTGTTGTTTGACGACAACACCGACCTCTACTGGGCCCGCGCGCGGGTGCTGGAGTATTTGAGCCAGGTGGCCCCCAACCTGCCCGCCTCCGCCCGCCCCCAGCTCGGCCCCGATGCCACCGGGGTGGGCTGGGTCTATCAATACGCATTGGTGGACAGAACTGGCAAGCATGACCTCAGCCAGCTCACCTCCCTGCAGAACTGGTTCCTCAAGTACGAGTTGCAGACGGTTGAGGGGGTCTCCGAGGTCGCTACAGTCGGTGGCATGGTGCGCCAGTATCAGGTGCGGGTCGACCCAGACAAGCTGCGCGCCTACGGTATTCCGCTCTCCCTTATCGAGACCGCCATCAAACAGGGCAATCAGGAGACAGGCGCTTCCGTCATCGAGATGGCGGAAGCGGAGTACATGGTGCGCTCCAACGGCTATCTGAAAAGCGTGGAGGATCTGAAGCAGATCCCGCTCGGTACCAATGTGCGCGGCGCCCCGCTGCTGCTGGGTGACGTGGCGGATGTAGTCACCGGTCCCCAGAGCCGGCGCGGTCTGGCCGAGCTCAACGGCGAGGGGGAAGTGGTGGGCGGCATCATCGTCATGCGTTACGGCGAGAATGCCCAGCACACCATAGACGGGGTCAAGGCACGGCTCGCCCAGCTGAAAAGCAGCCTGCCAGATGGGGTGGAGGTGGTCACCGTCTACGATCGCTCCGACCTTATCCAGCGTGCCATCGACAACCTCTCCGGCAAGCTGGTGGAGGAGTTCGCGGTGGTGGTGCTGGTCTGCCTCGCCTTCCTGTTCCACCTGCGCTCGTCGCTGGTGGTGGTCATTACCCTGCCCATCGCCATTCTGGTGGCCTTTATCGTGATGCACCTGCAGGGGATCAACGCCAACATTATGTCGCTGGGGGGCATCGCCATCGCCATCGGCGCCATGGTGGATGGCGCCATCGTGATGATCGAGAACGTCCACAAACACATGGAGCGGGAGGCGCTCACCGACAAGAACCGCTGGCGCATCATCACCGAGGCGAGCATCGAGGTGGGGCCCGCCATCTTCTTCTCCCTGCTGATCATCACCATCAGCTTCCTGCCGGTGTTCGCGCTGGAGGCGCAGGAGGGGCGGATGTTCCACCCGCTCGCCTACACCAAAACCTACGCCATGGCCGCCGCGGCCGGGCTCGCTATCACGCTGGTGCCGGTGATCATGGGTTACTTCATCCGTGGCAAGGTGCTGGCGGAGCAGGCCAACCCGCTCAACCGCAGGCTAAGCCAGGGCTATGTGCCACTGCTCAAGGCCGTCTTGGCCCGTCCGAAAACCACTCTGGCCATCGCCGCCGTGGTGACGGTGGCGGGCTTCTGGCCGCTCAAATACCTCGGCTCCGAGTTCATTCCGCCGCTCGACGAGGGGGACATCATGTATATGCCCACCACTGCGGCCAATATCTCGGTGGGCAAGGCGCGGGAGATTTTGCAGCAGACCGACAAGCTCATTCGCACCGTGCCCGAAGTGCAGAACGTGTTCGGCAAGGCGGGGCGCGCCGAATCGGCCACCGACCCCGCCGATCTGGTGATGATGGAGACCAGCATCCAGCTCAAGCCTCGCGACCAGTGGCGTCCCGGCATGACTCCGGAGAAGCTCAAAGAGGAGCTCGACGCCCTAATCCGCTTCCCCGGCCTTACCAACGCCTGGGTGCCCCCCATCAAGACCCGCATCGACATGCTGGCCACCGGCATCAAGACCCCGGTCGGCATCAAGATAGCGGGGCCGGATCTCAAGGTGATCCAGCAGCTCGGCCAACAGCTCGAACAGATCGTCGGCAAGGTGGAGGGCGCCTCATCGGTCTATGCCGAGCGGGTGGCCGGTGGCCGCTACGTCAAGGTGGATATCGACCGGCTCAAAGCAGCCCGTTACGGCCTCAACATCGCCGATGTGCAGGCGGTGCTCGCCACCGCGGTGGGCGGCATGGAGGTGGGCCAGACCATCGAGGGGCGCGAGCGCTACCCCATCAACCTGCGCTATCCCCAGAGCTATCGCGATTCGGTGGCCAGCCTCGAGCTGCTGCCGGTGGTCACTCCAAGTGGCGCGCGCATCGCGCTGGCGGACGTGGCCCGGGTCTATATCAGCGATGAGGCCCCCATGCTGCGCAGTGAAAACGCGCGCCTCAACGGCTGGGTCTACGTCGATATTCGCGGCCGCGATATCGGCTCATTCGTCGATGAGGCCAAGGCCGAGGTGGGCAAGCAGCTGGTGCTGCCGGCGGGCTACGCCCTCACCTGGTCCGGCCAATACGAGTACATGGAGCGGGCCAAGGCGCGTCTCGCCTACGTGGTGCCGCTCACGGTCGCCATCATAGTGCTGCTGCTCTATCTGGCGTTTCGCCGCGTTCAAGAGGTGTTGCTCATTCTCACCACCTTGCCGCTGGCGGTGGTGGGCGGGATCTGGACCCTCTGGCTGCTCGACTTCAACCTCTCTGTGGCAGTTGGGGTGGGCTTTATCGCCCTGGCGGGGGTGGCGGTGGAAACCGGCGTCTTGATGCTGGTCTACCTCAACCACGCCTGGGATGACCTGGTGGCCAGTGGCAAGCCGGACAAGACGGGTCTGCATCGGGCGGTGATCCACGGCGCCGCCCTGCGCCTGCGCCCCAAGATGATGACGGTGGTCACCATCATCGCCGGCCTCTTGCCCATCATGTGGAGCCATGGCACCGGCTCCGAAGTGATGCAGCGCATCGCCGCCCCCATGATCGGCGGCATGGTGAGCGCGCTGGTGCTGACCCTCCTGGTGCTGCCCGCCGCCTACTACCTGTGGCGCAGTCGCAGCCTTGGCAAGAGCGCGAACCCGCAATCCGAATAACCCGATTTCACGATCCATATTGACTGAACGATAAGGAAACCATCATGAACTACAAAACGCTGACCCTGACCCTGCTGCTTGGCCTTGCCACCCAGACCAACCTGCAGGCCGAAGTGATGATGCACCATGAAGGGCACGAGATGAGCCAGACGGGTGAGATGAGCGAACAGGCCGCAATGGTGATGACCAAGGGGGTCATTACCCGCCTCGATGAGGGGAGCGGCAAGGTCGGCATCAAGCACGAGGCGATCGAGAATCTCAAGATGCCCGCCATGACCATGGTCTTTCGAGTGGCAGATCCGGCCCAGCTCAAGGGGCTGAAGGTGGGGGATGCCATCCACTTTCATGCCGAAAGCCAGAGCGGCAAGCTCACAGTGACAGCCATCAAGCCGCAATAAACGGCCCTGGCTCGCCGAAGAGGTCACGATAGACAGTGACAACGCAAGAGGGAGGCATCTGCCTCCCTCTTCTTTTGCTCAACCTGTTCGTTGGGTCAACCTCTGGTGTGCATGGCACTCAGCTGCGGGTTGCCAGCAACTGCTCCACATCCTCGATCACCTTGAGGGCCGCCTGCGGGCCGCCGCTGGAGGTCCAGAGCGACCCGTCCACGGCGCCAAAACGCTTGGCCTTGATCACCGGCAGCTGCTGGAACGCCGGGGTCTGCTCCGCCTGACGCATGGCATCCACCGCATCGCCGCTGGCGCTCAGGGTACCGACCACCAGCCAGTCGGCATCCAGCAGGTTGAGGGACTCCAGACTCAGCGCCGGTGAGTGGGGCGCGCCAGTCCCCTGTTGTTTGCTCGGACGCACCAGTCCCATCGACTCCACTACGCTGCTGGCAAAGGTGCCCTGATACATAAAGCTCGGCCCCTTGGGATTCCAGCGCACTATGCTGATGCTCTCCCCCTGATGCTTGGCCAGCTTGCTGCGGGCCTGAGTCAACCGCTCAGCATACTGCAGCAAGAAAGTATCCCCTTGCTGGTCGCGGTTAAGGGTGTGGGCGGTGCGGCGGAAGCTATCCTGCCACGGCTCACCCCACTTGCTGGTCACCACGGTCGGCGCGATCTCCCCCAGCAAGGTCAACAGCTCGGGACGGGTCTGGCCGGTCAGGATAAGGTCGGGCTCCAGCGCAATCAGCGACTCCAGATTGGGGCTGTCGAGATCGCCGATCACCTGGATACCCATATCCGCCTTGTTCAGCAAGTAGCGGGGCAAGGTAGGCTGACCACGGCCATTGACGGCGCCGATGGGGGTCAGCCCCAGAGTCAGGGTGCTGTCGAGTTCGAGCTCGCTCAGCACCACCACCCGCGTTGGCTGGGCTGGCACCTGCACCTTCTGGCCAAACGCATCGGTCACTTCACGCATCTCCTGTGCCTGAACCAGCGGCGCGGCCAGCATCAGGATGGCTGCTGCCAGGGCGGCAAAACGCTTCATCATTTCACTCCTTCTCGTTGCACGGCCCGGATAATCGGCCGCGTAAATACACTCGGTGGGCCCACAGAGCAGGCCCATATGACTCAACTCGCCGAACGCAGGGTGCGGCCATGTTCGTGGCGACGGGGCACGATAATGGGCGCCCCGTCGCCGGGGGCATGCAGAATGTCGACACTGGTCTGGTAGAGCCGGTCGATCAGGGATTTGGTCACCACCTCCCGGGCTGGGCCCATGGCGGCAATGGTCCCCTCGCCGATGGCGATCAGCTCGTCACAGTAGCGGGCCGCCATCGCCAGATCGTGGATCACCAGCAGCACGGTTTTGCCCTCGGCGGTGATGCGATGAATCGCCTCCATCACCTCGGTCTGGTGACCGATATCGAGGGCACTGGTGGGCTCGTCGAGCAGTACCATGTCGCTGTCCTGCGCCAGTATCATCGCCAGCCACGCCCGCTGTGCCTGCCCGCCGGAGAGGGACGCTGCGCTCTGCTGCCAGATGCTTTCAAGCTGCATCCGCTCGCAGGCAATACGCACCATGCGGGCATCCTCCTCGCCCCACTGATTGAACCAGCCCTGATGGGGGTGACGGCCATACTGCACCAACTGCTCCACCAGAATGCCGGCAGGCAGGGTCGGTCGCTGGGGCAGATAGGCGAGCTCCCGCGCCAGCCCCTTCATGGGGTAGCTTGCAAGCGGCTTGCCTTTGAGCAGGATCTCGCCGCGTTGGGCTTTCATCTGGCCGGATAGCAGCTTGAGCAGGGTCGATTTGCCGCAGCCGTTGGGGCCGACGATCCCCACCAGCTTGCCCCTCGGCACGCTGAAAGAGATGTCCCGCAGGATGGGGGTCTGCTGATAGGCGAAGTGGAGGCGATTTACGGTGAGCGTCATCAGTCAGCCCTCTGGCGATCGTTAACGAGAAGAAACAGCAGCAACAGGCCGCCGAGAATGCGGGTCATGATACCGGTCGCCACCTCGTGGGGGCTGGCCAGCACCCGGACCAGGGTATCGCTGGCGAGCAGCAACAGGGCGCCGCTGAGTGCCGCCAGCCAGAGCGGCACCACCCGGTCTTTCACCAGCCAGGAGGCAAGAATGGGGGCCGCCATGGCGATAAAGACCACAGGACCGCCGATGGCGGTGCCGAGCGCCGCCACCAGAATGGCTTGGGCCAGAATGCCCAGTTGCACCCGATCGCCGTTGACGCCAAGCCCTCTGGCCATCTCGGGACCAAAGCGCAGCACCGCCAGCGCACGGGAGAGATAGACGATCCAGGGGCAGAGCAGCAGCAACAGGATGGCGATGGGGGTGATGGTGCTGTAACCCACGGCGATAAAGCTGCCCATATTCCACAGATAGAGGGAGCTCAGGTGCAGCAGGGCCTGGGTGGACATCACAAACTGGCCGAGCGCCTCGAACAATTCGGAGAGACCGATGCCGATCACCACGAACAGATAGCCCTGCTCACCCGGTTTGCGGCAGAGAGCATAGAGCACCAGCGCCGCGAAGATGGCGCCGATGGGTGCCGCCCACCAGGGCCAGCTGCCCACGGTCAGGTAGAGGGAGAAGACGATGATGGCAAGGGATGCGCCGTTGTTGACCCCCACCATATCGGGAGTAGCCAGCCGATTGCGCACCAGAGTTTGTACCAGACAGCCCGAGAGCCCCATGGCCGCCCCCGCCACCACGACCCCAAGGATGCGCGGCAGCCGGATCTTGAACAGGGTGAGCTGCTCAAGCCGCGTCCCCTCCCCCAGCAGGGTGTTGACCACCCCGGCAAAGCCGAGTTTGCCGCCGCCAACGCTCAGGGCCAGCAGAGCCAGCGCCAGCAGCGCCACGGCCAGCAGTGCCAGCCAGCGCCAGCTGGGCAGATGGAGCAGCAAAGAGCGGTTGCCGGCCCGCAGGCAGAGCATATCGGTAGGTGTACGCATCAGCCCCTCACTTGACGGTCAGCAGGGTACGAAAGCCCCCGCGGTGGACGATGGCGATCAGCACAGGTGCACCGATCAGGGCCAGAATGACCCCGTTTGGCAGCTCGAACGGCTGGATCAGCCAGCGCGCCAGAATGTCGGCCAACAGCAGAAACAGCATGCCGAACAGGGCGGAGAAACAGACCTGCACCGACAGCTTTACCGGCTCCACCAATCGGCCACAGTAGGCGGCCAGAAAGCCGACAAAGCCGATGGGGCCGGCGATAGCGATGGCACTGGCGGTAAACAGAGTGGCGGCCAGCAGCACGCCAATTCGCACCCGGTTAGGGCGGATCCCGAGCGCCTGGGCCTGACTGTCCCCCATCTGCATCAGGGTCAGCTGGCGACAAAGCAGCAAGGTGATGACAAACGCCGCCAGCACGAAGGGCAGTACGGCAATGATGGCATCGAGATTGGCCGCCGACAGGGAGCCGAGGTTCCAGAAGCGGTACTGCTCCAGCACCATCTTGTTGGAGAGCAGCAGAAAGCTGGAGAGCCCGCCGAAGGTGGCGGAGAGCGCCACCCCGACCAGAATCAGCTTGAGGGGGTTGGAGCGGCCAATCATCATGCCGAGTCCCAGCACAATCACGTTGCCGAGCAGCGCGCCGAGTCCGGCCCAAAGCAGATAGCCGTAGGCGGACTCCACCCCGAACCAGGTAAGCCCCACCACCAGCGCAAAGACGGCCCCGGCGTTGACCCCGAGCAGGCCGGGCTCCGCCAGCGGATTGCGGGTCGCGCTCTGCAACAAGGAGGCCGCCAGAGATAAAGAGGCGCCGACCACCATGGCACAGAGGGTGCGCGGCAGTCGCAAGGTATTGAGCACCATGGCGAGCTTCTCGTCACTCGCCCAAGGCGCGTCACCCATCAGGTAGCCGAACACTTCGCGGGCACCATAAACACCCGCACCGGTGGCGAGCGAGAGAGAAAGCAGTATGAACAGGAGGAATAATCCCAGCCAGAACAGCGAGGTCTGGTCTCTAAACACCCTTTAACTCCTTATGATTGCAATGCCATCTTGTTGACACAAAAGCCGTCATCCGAGGTGATACCGTGGCAACAACGGAAGCCCGCCAGTGCGCGCTTCCGCTCAGCCACTACATCTTGTAGGCCACACCGGCATAGACAGTGCGCCCGTCGAGGATCTGATCGGCCTCGGTGGCAACCCAGTCACGCTTGGTATTGGTCAGGTTGTTGAGCCCGAACTTCAGATCCAGTGCCCGAGTGGCGTTCCAGACTGCCCCGATATCCAGGGTGTGGAATCCGGCGGTGGTCTCATAGGTGGTGCCGCTCATGCGCGGAACCGGAAGGATCTGGCTGCCGGTGTAGTTCCAGCCGAGCTGGGTACTCAGGCTCTCGATGACCTGCCACTCCAGCTTGGCGTTGACGGTATGCTCCGGCGTCCGATAGAGATCCTTGCCGCTGGTCTTGTCCTCCCCGTCGATCAGGGTGACGTTGCTGGAGAGGGTCAGGGCATCGGTGATATCAAACCAGCCGCTCAGCTCCACCCCCTTGATGCGGGCCTTGCTGACGTTCTGATAGGTCATCACCGCCGGACGCCAGGTGGAGGTCCATGCCTCGCTCTGGATCTTGTCCTTGATATCGTTGTGGAAGGCGGTAACCCCGGCGCCCCAGAACGACCCATCATAGGCGGTGCCCAGCTCGTAGCTGACGGCGGTTTCCGGCTTCAGATCCGGGTTGCCCACCACGGCGCAGCGACCGCGACAGGCGGCTACCGCATAATCCGGGTTGGACTGGGCAATGGTCGGCGCCTTGAACGCCTTGCCAATGCCGCCCTTGACCACCCATTTGTCAGTCAGGCTGTAGAGGGCATAACCACGGGGGCTGAACTCGGTGCCATAGGTCTCGTGGTGATCGACCCGGCCGCTGAAGGTCAGGGCCAGATCGCCAAAGCCAAACTCATCCTGCAGATAGAGCGCGCTCTGGTTGACGCTGACATCGCCCCCCTTGAGGTTGACGTTATGCTTGAGTTCGGTGATGCGGTACTCGGCACCGCTGGTCAACAGGTGGCTGCCCAGATTGCCGCTCAGCTGGCCATCGAAGGTATGGTTGGTCTGGCTCACATCGCCACTGGTCTTGCTCAGCGCCGTCATCAGTTCGGAGTCGTCAAACAGGTCAACCTGCTCGAAGGCATAGCCGACCCGGCTGTCGAACTGATCCCAACGGCCGACGTGGGTGGCGTTGAGTCCCAGTCGTTCCATCTGCTGGATATTGCGCGGCGTCTGGCCGTAGTTGTTCCAGTGGGCCTCCCGATCATCTTTGGCGTAGTTCATCCCCACATCCAGATCCTGACGATCGTCGATCAGCCATTTGACGTTGGAGAGGATCCCCAGCTTTTCACGCTGCTCGATGGCATCGGCCTTGGGGTTAATGCTCTGCTCGCTCTGCCAGGCATCCCTGTGGTTCCCTTCTACCACCAGGTTGGCCAGCAGCTTGTTGTCGATCAGCGCCCCGCCCACATAGGCGCTCGCCTTGTTGATAGTCCCGCCGTGACCGTCGGTGGGGTCGCTGAAGGTATAGGTGGCCGCCGCTTCGGTCTTCTCCCCGGGTTGGCGCAAGATGACATTGACCACCCCGCCCAGCGCATCTGCGCCATAGAGGGAGGAGATGGGGCCACGGATCACTTCGATACGCTCGATGGCCGCCATGGGGATGGCGGAGAGATCGAAATCATTGCCATAACCGGAGGTAAGAGCATCGCGGGAGCTGATACGCCGGCCATTGACCAGCAACAGGGTGTAATCCCCCTCCAGCCCGCGCAACTTGATCTCGCTGCGGCCGTAGCTGGTCGCAGGGCTGATATTGACCCCCGGCAGCTGTTTCAGGGCGCCGGTCAGATCATTGACATTGAGCTTGTCGAGCTCGGCCCGGGTCACCACAGAGACGCTGGCCGGGGCGGTCAGCTCGCTGTGCCGGGTTTTGGTCGCCGTCACCACCATAGTTTCATGAGCGGCGACAGGCGCAGTCCCTTGGGCCAGAACTGGCAGGGCAAAAAGGGACAACACCAGCGGATGCACTGCAAATCGTCGGGATGATGTACGCATCATCAACACTCCACATAAAACAACCAAGGCCAACACCACCGACATCCCTGTCTGACCTCGCCAGACCCGGTGCAAAGTGATGGAGTTCATTGGCATGAACAGTCGTCCATGCCCCATCACCCCGAACATCAGTGCATCACGGCAGGCCCTGCGTTGTGCTATGCCACTCGCAGCCATCAATAACTAAAGCGCCGTACCGACTGACATCGGGACGGCGCAATACTAAATGCAAATCATTTTTATTTGCAAGCGTGAATCAGGTATTCTTTCGCATCCGCTTAATTATCCATCACATCGTGACGGGTCTGGTGATAGGCCTCTTCACTCTTGCCCCGACGCCAGTACGGCACGGCGTAGAGCGACTGGCGATCCACCTCGAGCACAGACCGAAAATGGCGGCGCAGCGGCAGCACCAGCGCCTCTTCCCCACCCAGCCAGAAGAAGCCACCATCGCGCACCAGCGGCAGAGCAATCACATGCTCCAGCAGGCCACTGGACTCGGGCTCACCGACAAACCAGTGACAGCGCACCCCGACCGGTAGCGTCAACGGCTGAGCATCGGCCTGATCCGGCACCAGAATCGCAATTTCCCCTCTGGCCTCGGTAGGCATCACCTCACACATCGCCATGATGGCGGGCAAGGCGGTGAGATCCCCTACCAGACAGTAGTGATCGGCCGGTTGCAGCATGGGGTTGGGACCACCCGGCCCGGAGAGGATTACCTTCTCTCCCGGCTTGGCATGGGTAGCAAAGGCGCTGGCGGGCCCGCCGTCACCGTGCAGCACGAAGTCGATATCAATTTCCTGCTCATCACGGCGAAACGCGCGGATGGTGTAGGTGCGAATCACCGGCTTGTCCGCCGGGTCACTCCAGCGCGGGCCGCTCGGGGTCATGGCAGGCAGCACCGGCTCTACCTGATGGGGCTGGGCCAGCATCACCTTGATATGGGCCCCACCGCAGGTAAAGGGATAGTCAGCCAACTCGCGGCCACCAAAGGTGATGCGACACAAATGGGGGGTGATCTGGGTAATGGCTTTGACAGTCAGCATACGGGGACGATTGGGAGGCAGAGATGGGGACACGATGGGGCTCCTCGTTGAGTGTGTCGACCATGCTACACGCAAATAGGAATTACTATCAAATAAGATTATTTCTCGTCTAATAGCTACAAGCTGGATTCAAACATCCCCAACCACTAGCGTCCACACCCCAATCCAGAAATAGGCTTTATGCACGCTAGCTCCATGATTGGGCAAAGAAAGCAGCCGGACAACGCCACCGTCACAAAGGGTTCCATTTGCTTATTTCGACCATAGTTTTTCGAGATCAAATTTTATTTCCCAATAAGTTTCCTATCCTTAGTGAAGCAGTTAATGTAAGCACAGGATGCCAAACAGGATTGTATGATGGATGACCAGATCCTGATTATTGATGATGACGATCTCTCCCTCCCCGACGCACAGCAAGCGGGCTGGAAGGTGATGATTGTTGACGATGAGCCTGAAGTGCATCGCATCACCAAAATCACCTTGAACAAATTCGAGTTTGACAATCGCCCCATCGATTTTCTGCATGCCTATTCCGCGGCACAGGCCAAGGAGTTGCTGGCCACCACCCCGGACGTTGCTCTGTTGCTGCTGGACGTGGTGATGGAGGTCGACCACGCCGGCCTTGATGTCGTCAAATACGTCCGTGAAGATCTGCAAAACAAGATGGTACGCATCGTGTTGCGTACCGGCCAGCCCGGCCAGGCGCCGGAAGATGACGTGGTCACCAACTACGACATCAACGACTACAAGGATAAAACCGAGCTCACCTCACAGAAGCTGCGCACCCTGCTGCGGGCCAGCCTGCGATCCTATCGGGATATCCGTACCCTGGAGAGTAACCGTCAGGGGCTGGAAAAAGTCATCGAAGCCTCCAAGGGGATCTTTGAGAAACGGGCCTTGCGCCAGTTTGTCGAAGGCGCCCAGGAGCAGCTCAGCGCCCTACTCCATCTGGGGGAAACCCAGATATACGACGTCAAGCAATACGCTTATGAGGTGAAGGATCAAGTATTGGAGCCCCTGCTCCCCGGCCATCCCGCCATGCTCCTCACGGACGCGCCGGAGATCCTGCGCCAGGCTATGAGCAAGCGCAGCAATGTCTATAACGCCACCCAGATGGTGCTCTACTGCCAGAATCCGCGCCACCACCTGCTGTTCCACATCGAGACCACCCGCCAGCTCAGCCAGATCGATACCAGTCTGCTGACCCTGTTTACCGAAAACATCATAGTGGCGCTGGAGAATATCCGACTCAATGAGGTGATCGCCGACAACCAGCGGGAGATCATCTATCGCATCGGCGAACTGGTCGAAACCCGTTCAAAAGAGTCAGGGCTGCACGTCAAACGGGTCGCGCTCTATACCGAACAATTCTGCCACCTGATGGGCATGAGTGAAGAGCAGAGCGAGCTGGTGAAACGTGCCTCACCGCTCCATGACATTGGCAAGGTGGGAATTCCCGATGCCATCTTGCACAAGCCGGGCAAACTGACACCGGAAGAGTGGGAGATCATGAAAACCCACGCCCAGCTCGGGCAGGATATGCTCTCCGGCAGCGATCTGGCGCTGTTTCAGATTGGTGCCACCATCGCTGGCAATCACCATGAAAAGTGGAATGGCAGTGGCTATCCCCGTGGTCTGAAGGGGGCCGATATTCCGCTGGAGGGGCGGATTGTGGCGCTGGCTGACGTGTTCGATGCTCTGGGTTCGGATCGCTGCTACAAGAAGGCGTGGCCGCTGGACAAGGTGCTGGCCCTGATTGAAGAGGAGAAGGGGCAGCATTTCGACCCCCAGCTGGTCGAGCTGATGATGGCCAATCTGGACAAGTTCCTCGAGATCCGCGAGCAGAACAAGGATGTCTATATCGGCGAACACTGATAGCCAGCTTGTTCTGTTTATGAACTAAAAAAAACCGCCCTGCTTATCAGGGCGGTTTTTTATCTCTGACATCACGCCACTTCAGTACGAGGGTTACTGCTCTGGCAGATTGAGATCCAGCTTGGCAGCAGGTTGTCCGGCTTGCTGATTCTCGGCCTGCGCAGCGGCCAGAGCACGCTTCAGGGCACGCCGTTTTTGTATCACCACAAACCCGACCCCACCCAATACCGCCAGCAGCACACCACCACCCGCCAATGCCCAGATCAGCCAGCCCATTTCCTCCTCTGCCGGAGCTTCATGGGTCGCCTCGGCACTGGAGGCCGGTGCGGCGGCCGACACCACCTCTACAGGAGGCGGCGGTGGCGGGAATACATTGAAGGTTTTCACCGGCAACTCGATTTTCAGCTCACGGCCGAGGCGAGTGGTACCATAGAGGGTTGCTTTCACCTCATGCTGACCGACCTCCTTGATGATGGAGAGATCGATATCAAGCTTGGGGTCGCTGGCGGTCTCGCTGAACTCGTAGAGGCCGCCCACATTGCTGGTCACACTCCCCTTGACCACCACGGAAGCGGGATCCAGCTCATCACGGTCGATTAGCAGTGAGAGCTTGGCACCCAGCTCATCCGAAGGCGGCGACAAGTTATAGCTGAACGGATAGGGGTAAAGCAGCACATCCTGATAACGGGCACGGACAAACACCTGATTGCCCGTGCTGAACATTGCGCGGTACTTGCCACCGGGAATATCCTGCAGCGTCACTTCCGCCGTCATGATGCCATCGCCTGGCACCTCATCTAGCCCCTTGCCATCATCGCGATAGTGGCCAAGTACTTGATCCAGCACGACCTCTTTCTTATCGGCATCGCTGAACGATTGCAGCTTGACGGTCATGCCAAGATCAGAGAGATAGTATTTATCTTTCGGCGGCTTACCATTGATCAGCAACCACGCCTTGAGCTTGACCACCTCCCCCTGATAGAGCTGCATCGGCAGGGCGGCGATATCGAGCCGGATATCGGAGAGAATGCGCACCCGGTTGTCGGGATCCACCTCGCCAATCGCCTGCCAGGGGCCCGGCATGGGATTGCGCAGGGTAATGAGATCGTGCTCCGGCAACGCCAGCCAACCCACATCGGCAGGTTTGACCTTGCCCACGTAAAGCTTGCTGCCATCGGGGCGAACCAGGATCACGGACGGGGTGCCCGGCTTGCGCTTGATGATGAAGGTGATCTCCTTCACGCCGTAATCGATGCGAAAGCGGTTATCCAGCAGCGGAATATCGGAAGGGGCAAATACCTCGGTCGCCGTCGCCCCCAGCGAGAGCAATAGCAGCAGACCGGCATACCACTTGCTCATTGCCGCCACAGACAACTTCCTCCTTTCTTCTGTACCAGGTCCAGTCTCGCCTCGTGCAGGGCCTGAACCTCGGTGCTGGCACGCACCACCTTGAGGGCGAGTCGGTTGCTCTCTAACCGGCGAATGCTGGTGTCCTGATTGCTTTCGTTTTCGTTGCTCTCGGTGGCCAGATTGAGTTTGGTCTGGCCGCCGGTCATCAGCAGGTAGACGTCCGCCAGGATCTCCGCATCGAGCAGCGCCCCGTGCAGGGTACGGTGGGAGTTGTCGATACCGTAACGATCGCACAGCACATCCAGGTTGTTGCGCTTGCCGGGGAAGAGATCCCGCGCCATCGCCAGGGTATCTGTGATGGTGCAGATATCCGCCGTCTTGAAGTTGAGTCCGAGCTTGCTGAACTCGTAGTCCATGAAGCTCACGTCAAACGGCGCGTTGTGAGCAATCAGTTCGGCGCCGCGGATGAAGTCGAGGAACTCGTCGGCGATCTGGCTGAACGACGGTTTGTCACGCAGAAACTCGTCGGTAATACCGTGCACCTGGATCGCTTCCGGGTCGACCAGACGATCAGGCTTGATATAGACGTGATAGTGGTTACCGGTCAGCTTGCGGTTGATCACCTCCACACAGCCGATTTCGATAATGCGGTGCCCCAGATAGACAGGGCCACCCGCCGTATTCATACCTGTGGTTTCAGTATCCAGAATGATCTGGCGATTCAGTTGGGGTGTGTTCATGATCCAATCTATGTCAAACTTCGGCTTTACTTACTCGCTAGTTTACCCCAAGCCTCATGTTAAAACAGATTGATTGCTCATGTTAAAACAGATTGATGTCTATACCGACGGCTCCTGCCTCGGCAATCCGGGCCCGGGTGGTTACGGGGCCGTGATGGTCTACGGCAAGCACCGCAAAGAGATTTCCGCCGGATTCAAGTTGACCACTAATAACCGGATGGAGCTGATGGCCGCCATCATGGGGCTGCGCACCCTCAACGAACCGTGCAAGGTGCGCCTCACCACCGACAGCCAGTATGTCCGCCAGGGGATCACCCAGTGGATCATCGGCTGGAAGAAGAAAGGGTGGATGACCGCCAACCGGCAACCGGTCAAAAACGTCGATCTCTGGAAGGAGCTGGATGCGGAAGTGGGTCGCCACCAGATTGAGTGGCTCTGGGTGAAGGGTCACTCCGGCCACCCGGAGAACGAACGGTGTGACGAGCTGGCCAGAGAGGCCGCCTGCGGCAAGGATCTGGCCGAGGATACCGGCTACCAGCCCTGACGGGCCATTCCCGGTGTAGCGAGGGACTTTGGCAATTGCCAGCGCCGCCGCACCGGGATCAGTGGAAAGCGCCGTTTACGGGCCGCAATCACGTATACCGATGCAAATGCCCTGCAATAATCCCGCCCGATACTCTCCCGCCACCAACTGTGCCAGCTCTGTTTACCCATAAACGAGTAACCAAAGCGCTCGTCGAACATCACCTCGCATCCTAACAGATGCAACCAGTCCGTCACCCGCCCCGGGGTGAACATCCGTGCCGACCAGGGCATTCTGCGCCGCAAGAACGGCACACAGTGACCGATCCCGACCAGACTCATGGGGTTATAACCACTGATGATCAGCCAGCCATCGTCGGTCAGCACCCTTTCGGCTTCGCGCAACACCTGATGAGGATCGGCAGAGAAATCGAGGCAGTGAGCCAGCAGGCAGGCATCGACGCTGCCGGTCCGCACCGGCAGATCGAGGGGATCGCCATACATGTCGAGCAATCGCCCGCTGGGGGCGACCCCGATCTGGTGACGAATGGAAGAGCGTTGGCAGGAGAGTTCAGCGCTCAGAGCGCCAATTTTCAGCAGATGATACCCAAACAGATTGGGACACCAGTTGTCGAGCCGATCCTGGATCTCGGCCGCCACCCAGTCCCCCATAGGCAATGCAGACCAGCTGGTCGGGATCTCGATTTGTTGTTCGGTACGTGCCACCTGCATAATAGGGCTCAACTCGGGGTTTCGAACGCCATCCTGTTATATAAGATACCCTCCCTAAAGAGAAGCAGACTCATGTATCCAGTGATCACAGTTCCAGCCTTTAATGACAACTACATCTGGTTGATCCGCCACGAAAATCACTGTCTGGTGGTCGATCCGGGCGATGCCGCCCCCGTGCTGGAGCGGCTCGAGGCATTGGGACTGGTGCTCGATGCCATCCTGCTGACCCATCACCATCACGACCATGTCGGGGGCGTCACCGACCTGCTTGCCCACTTCCCCCACGCCCGGCTCTATGGCCCCAAACTTGACCCGATGCCGGATCACCACGGTCAGTGGCTGGAAGATGGCGATCAGATCAACTGGCACGGCCTCGCCCTCGAGGTGATCCATGTGCCCGGGCACACTCGCGGCCACATCGCCTACCACGGCAACGGCATGCTCTTTTGTGGCGATACCCTCTTCTCAGCCGGTTGTGGCCGCCTGTTTGAAGGGACGCCGGAGCAGATGTACCACTCGCTGCAACGACTCGCCGCCCTGCCCGATGAGACACTCATTTATTGTGCCCACGAGTACACCCTCTCCAACCTGCGTTTTGCCTATGCGGTCGAACCTGACAACCCGGCGATCCGCCGCCAGATCGGGCTGATCAGCAAACTGCGGCAACAAGGGCTGCCAAGTCTGCCAACCCGGCTGGGTGACGAACGCACTTTCAACATTTTTCTGCGATGCGAACAGGATTCAGTGAAATTTTCTGCTGAAAAACATGGGCTAAAATGCGTGGAAAATCCGGTAGATACCTTCACCATCCTGCGTCAGTGGAAGGACGTTTTTTGAACAAACCTTGATCAGGGGGCCATTGCCCCTTATGATGCGAGCTGTTTTTCCTAAAAATGACCGGAACGAGATGAAGGTACGAACGGCCTTATTGGCAGCGCTGTTGCTCAGCGGCTGCCAAAACCTGAGCCATCAGGATGACCGGGCGCTAACGGCAATCGAGCCGATCAAGTCCCCCCAGGTCAAGAAAAAAGCGCATAAAAAACACTCTTCCCATTTCCTGTTTGGCGATGAACAGCTGGACGAAATGGAAGATACGGACAATCTGTGGGTGCGTATCAGCGATGATATGCAACTGGAAACTCCGGACAATGCGCGCATCCGCCAACAACGTGAGTGGCTGTTGCGCAATGATAAGCATCTGGCGACCATTGCCAGCCGGGCTGAACCCTACCTCTATCTGATGGTAGAGGAGATTGAACGGCGTGAGCTGCCAATGGAGCTTATTACTGTCCCGATGATCGAGAGCATGTTTGATCCCCATGCACGATCCCGCAGCAATGCCGTCGGACTCTGGCAGTTTGTGCCAGCGACAGGCAGAAACTTCGGTCTGCGCCACGACAACTGGTATGACGGACGGCGCGATGTGCTGGCCTCCACCAATGCGGCGCTCGACTATCTGGAGTACCTGAACCGCTTCTTTGACGGTGACTGGCTGCAAACGCTGGCCGCCTACAATGCCGGTGAAGGACGGGTGCGCAACGCCATCCAGCGTAACCAGCGCGCAGGCAAACCGACCGACTACTGGTCGCTCGATCTGCCCCGGGAAACCCGGATGTATGTGCCCAAGATCCTCGCCATGGCTGACATGATCAGCAATGCTGACAAATACAATATCAAGTTGCCGGTGCTCGCCAACGAGCCGAAGCTGCGAGTGGTGGAGACCGGCAGCCAGATCGATCTGAATGTGGCCGCCCAACTGGCCGGTCTGCGCACGTCACAGCTCAAGGAGGTCAATCCGGCCCTGAGCCGTGGCGTGATGTCGCCCCGTGGCCCTTACCGCCTGCTGGTACCGGTAGAGTATGCCGATACCCTGGAGCTGGCACTGGCCGATCTGCCCAAGAGCGAGCGTATTCGTACCCGCTCCTATCAGGTCACCAGTGGCGATACCCTGTCGCGCATTGCCCAGAATCATGGCGTCAGCGTGAACGAGCTGAAGCTGGCCAACAATCTGCGCAGCAACAACCTGCGTCGCGGTCAGCAACTGGTGATCCCGACCCACGGTCAGGTCAGCAGCAAGGCCAGCTCCGCCAGCAAACCGCAACAGCTGGCAAGCCGTGGCAGCAGCCAGAAGGCCAAAGTCAGCTACAAGGTGCGCTCGGGTGACAACCTGTGGAGCATCAGCCAGGCACACGGCGTCTCCCACGAAGAGCTCGCCAGGTGGAATGGTCTGACTGCCAAGTCGGCGCTCAAGCCAGGCATGAAGCTGGTGGTCTATCCCAAGCAAGGGAAGAAGAGCGACAAATCGATGGTGTATCAGGTTCGCCGTGGCGACTCCATCTCCTCCATTGCGGCTCGCTTCCAGGTGGCCATCAATGATGTGATGCGCTGGAACCAGCTGGATAAAGGGGATTACCTCAAGCCCGGCCAGGAGCTGACCCTGTTTGTGAAGAACAACAGCTAAGCCACACCACTTGAACCCGATAAAAAATGGGGCCAGTCATCTGACTGGCCCCATTTTTTATTACTGCGGCTAACCGCTGCTGTGTCTGAGCCACCGACTAAAACAATGGCTTGGCGCCGCCTGCGGATGCATCACCGCTCTGCAGGCAAAACTATCACCGCTATTCCCAAAGCCTTGTCGGCACCACCATCAGCACGGTGCGCTGACCAATCGCCACGTTGGCATTGGGGAAGACCACCGCCTCACGCGGCTTCTCGACCGTGTAGCGAAGCTCGCCATCCTCGGCCAGCACGAACCCTTGGGGGAATTCGGTGAAGTTGTCGACATCGCTGGCAAACAGGAAGCGAAAGTCCGCCGATTTTTTGGTGATCACCCGATCGATGGCAAACAGGGTGAAATCATCCGCCCGCCACGGCTCCAGCGCCACCTCATCCTGAGTGACCAGCTCTTGCAGCGCTTGGCGGGTTTCGATAAAGCGGGTCATATCGTTCTCGCCAAACGGGCGCACCTTGCCCAACTCCACCGTAAAGGCGTGGGCACCATGCTGGCGGGAGCTGTAGTAGCTGAAGGTCGTGGTCGGGCTGGCGGAGAGCAGAATAGTACGCACCCCGCAGGCGCCGAGGAACTGCACCTGCTCGCGGCAGTGGGGCCGCTCGTGGGGGAAGGGGTAGACGGCAAACTTCTCGTGGCGCGAACCGCGAATGGCGGTGTGCAGGTCGTAGTGGTAACGGGGACGAGCCGGATTGGCAAAGAAGCGGCTCACATACTGCTCGAGGCGCATGGCGCGGATCCGCTCCCGATTGCACAGCCCCTCCCCCTTGCTGTGTGCTCCGGAGAAGAGCCGGTTCATGTTCTCCTCTACCTCCCGCAGCCCCAGATTCATAGCAGCCGGATTGCCAAACAGGAACAGCACCCGATGACGGGCGCTCAGCTCGCCTGAGAGCAGACGACTCAGCAGCTGGTTGCAGATCTCGATGGGGGCGGTCTCGTTGCCGTGAATACCGCAGGAGAGGACGATATCCTTGCGCCCCCCCGGCTGGCCGCCCGCTCCGCTGGCAGGCTCCAGACAGATGACACCGGTATCCCAGACGCTGACTTGCGTGCCATCCGGCAGCGCAAAATCAAAGGGATCGAGCTGCCACTCGTGGCTGCGGGTCATGGCCAAAAAATCGTGCTGGGGAATCATCCGTCTCACCCTCTTGCGCTGGAACACTATGGCCGGATTATACGCAAGGCATCGCGGCTTAAAATCGTTTTTTAAACAAATTCAAACATTAACGATACAAGTGTGATAACAATCGAACGACGACAGCAATGGCAGTAGCAATGTGGAATAAAGAGGAGAGGAAAAAGGACCAACAAATAACAGGGGGAAAACGGGGGATATAAAACAGACAATGACAGACATGGCGGCCGGGCGCCACAGGGGAAGAACAGCAAACGACTCAGCAGAAAAACAAGGCATCCATGCCCGGCTGATCAACCACGCCAGAACGGCTTGGTGGTCTCTTGATAACGGTCAGCTTCGTTCAGGCCGATGTCTTTGAGCAGGTACTCGGGCAGTTCGGAGAGCTGGCGACGGCTGCGGCTGCGCTCCAGCCAGGTCAGAACGGTCATTTTAACGCGAGCAACCAGATTCAATTGGCTGGAATGCTGGTAACCGGTTTCGGTATAAGTCATGTTGGCCATGATGTGGCTCCTCTGAATATTTGTTTACGCACTGGGCTTTATTTGATGCGCAAAGCTTAGTCAGGGAGCAGGGCCGACTCAATTGACGAATTTTGATACGTTACATTAGTAAATCTAATGTCTAAAAATGGCCGGATTTAATTTTAACCATTTGATTTTAAAAAAATAATTATTTTAACGGTTGGCCAGCAGAGTCTCACAGCATATTGTGCTGCATGGCACCCATCTATATATGCATTTTACTGCTTTACATATGCAGGGATGGACAAGGTGTGAACAGCTGGCAACAGCGGAGTTACACATGGTTGTTAATTTAATGATCCTATGGCGATCTTTATTTAACACCCTGAAACATAAATAAAACCATCACCACATCCCCATTCAGAGGCGCACATTGCCCCCTCCTCAAAGTGCCTCTTGGCACTCCAACCGCATGCTGGTATGTTTATTTATACAGTAGTTTTGCTACCCGCAGCGATGTCATACCTGATGTCGTCAACAGCGGGTCAGACCACAGGATCATCGATGGATACCTTTACCCCGACCGCCGCCCTGCGTCAACAGATGGCCGCCATTGAAGCCTCTCTCAACCAGCTGGCCGATCTGCTTGGCCAGCTCGAGCTGCAGGAGGCCCATGTCTATCCTCTCCCCCCGGTTGCACAGGGGGAAGAGCACGACCCGATCGAGCAAATTGAGGTGGGCTATCTCAACGGTGAAGCCGCGCTGGCGGCCACCCTCGCCGCCTATCGGGACCACAGCGCCCGTCCCGGTTGTTCCACCAAGGCGACTCATCGGCTGCCCGGCTGGTTGCGCTTTCCTGCCGCCGCAGCCCCTTTGCTGCAACCGCTGATCGACCAAATCAACCAGCACAAGCTCGATTTCAAGGCGCTGGTGCAGCAGGCGGGGGGACGGGACGAGAAGTTCGAGCTGGTACATACCGCCCTGCCCGGGGTGATCACCCTGCAGGTCTACCGCAAACTGACCCTGTTGGCGGGGGAGCTGCAATCCCTCGGCTTTACCTGGGCCGACAAGCAGACCATCAATCGCCTCAGTCGCGAGCAGGTGCTTGAGATGCTGGAGCGCAGCCGCCGCTATATACCGGCCCTCTCCAACAACGAGGAGTGGAGCAAGATGGTGGATCAGGAGGTGTACGACATTCGCCGTCTGCCCGCCGATGCCGAGCTGCGGATCCGCCGCCCGGTCAAGACCCACCCGATGATCAACCTGCTCTGGTTGGAGCGCACCCCGCGCAAGCAGCAGATCAAGGCGAGCCTGCCGCTCTTGCTCTGCTCGGATACCCCGCCTGCGGTCACTCATCTGGGCAACTATCCCCCCAAGAGCCGGCAGGCGCGGCGGGATCGCAAGATTGGCGGCGAACCCATCATCGAGCGGCTGCACCTCTATCTCTATCAGGGGTGACTGGATCAGGGATAGCTGGTTCAGGG
This sequence comes from Aeromonas sp. Y293-4, assembly GCF_027705905.1. Classification (NCBI taxonomy): domain Bacteria; kingdom Pseudomonadati; phylum Pseudomonadota; class Gammaproteobacteria; order Aeromonadales; family Aeromonadaceae; genus Aeromonas; species Aeromonas sp. Y293-4. The sequence goes on from NZ_JAPDCI010000001.1 coordinate 399,498, forward strand.
ATAACTGCGCCGCCTTGCCGCGATAAACGAGTATCCCGCATCTGCGTCCCAAACGAGAAAAGGGAGAACATCTCTGGATGTTCTCCCTTTTCTGTATCGATAGACGGTGTGTAAGGCGGCGTCGCCAATCAGCCCATCAGCAGGGCCCGCAGGCTCTCCACATCCAGCCCGCGCACCTCGGACTGGCCGCTCAGCAACCCATCGGCCAGCGCCCGCTTCTCGTCGTGCAGGGCGACAATCTTCTCCTCCACCGTCTGCTCGCACACCAGCCGGTACACGGTCACCGGCTGGGTCTGCCCCATGCGGTGGGCCCGATCGCTCGCCTGATCTTCCACCGCCGGGTTCCACCAGGGATCGAGGTGCAGCACGGTATCGGCCTGGGTGAGGTTGAGGCCGGTCCCCCCCGCCTTGAGGCTGATGAGGAACAGCGGCACCTCCTCATGACGAAAACGCAGGATGGAGTCCTGACGGGACTTGGCAGAGCACCCCCCATCCAGATAGCAGTAGTCCCAGGACTTCTGCTCGATGCGGGCCCGCAGCAGACTCAGCAGATCAACGAACTGGCTGAACACCAGCACCCGATGACCGCCGTCGATCGCCTCTTCCAGCAGGGCCATCGCCTCATCAAGCTTGCTGCTGGTCTGCGACCACTCGGGCATCACCAGCTCCGGTGAGCAGCAGAGGCGGCGCAGCCGGGTCAGGCCACTCAGCACATGCATCAGGGCGCGGCCATCGGCGCTTTGCACCTGCTGCACCACTTCCCGCCGGGTCGCCTCGTAGAGCTGGCGCTCTTCGGGGGAGAGGCTGATGTGGTGAATGATCTCGGTCTTGTCCGGCAGCTCGGTCAGCACCTGCTGCTTGAGACGGCGCAGGATAAAGGGGCTGATCACCGCCCGCAGCAGCGCCATGTGCTGGGGATCCTTGACCGCCTTGCCAAAGCGACGCTTGAACTCGCCAAGGCTGCCGAGCAGCCCCGGGTTGATAAAGGTGAAGAGGCTCCACAGCTCCCCCAGATGGTTTTCGATGGGGGTGCCGGAGAGGGCGAGGCGAAAATCGCCGTCGAGCTGGAACAACAGCTTGGCGCGCTGGGTACCGGCGTTTTTGATCTGCTGCGCCTCATCAAGCACCATGGAAGACCAGCGGCGGGACTTGAGCGCCTCCGCCAGGCTGCCGAGCATGCCGTAGTTGATGAGGATCACCTGACCGCCCTTGGCCTCGCGAATGATCCCCTCCCGCTCGGCCGGATTCTCGAACACCACCACATCCAGCTCGGGGGCGAAACGGGCCACCTCCTCCTGCCAGTTGGTGACCACTGACTTGGGCACCACCACCAGCGCAGGGCCAAGGTGCTGGCGCATCCGCAGCACGATAAGCGCCTGCAGCGTCTTGCCCAGACCCATGTCATCGGCCAGACAGGCACCAAAACCGTGATGGGCCAGGGTCGCCATCCAGCGCACCCCCTCTTTCTGATAGTCTCGCAGGGAAGTAAGCAGCTCTTCCGGGCAATCGACCTCCTGCTGCCACTCCTGCTGCAGGGATTGCCACGCCGCATCCCCTTCGGTGGTAATGACCGAGAGCAGGCGAGTCAGGGGATAGGCCAGCTTGTTGTTGATGCGCTGCTCTTCATCGAGCATGGCCCCCAGCATGGTGAGCCGCTCCACCAGCTTGTCGCTCAGCATCAGGCTGGTCTTCTCGTCGAGCTGAACGGTGCGCTGGCCCGGGGTCATCTGGCGCAGAATAAGGCGCAGGTCGAGGATCTGGTGCTCATCGAGGGCCAGCGCCCCTTCGACCTGGAACCAGTCCTGCCGCCGCTCGATGCGCAGGCTCAGAGCCGCTTCATCGAGGCTCTTGAGGCGAGCGCTGTCCTGATGCCAGTGAATGACCACACCGGCATCCACCAGCTCGGGCAGGGCATTGACCAGCGCCAGCGCCTGCTCCCCCTGCAGCAGCCACTCGCTGCCGGGCAGGCCGATGGGCAATTGATTGCGCAGTAGCTGGGCCTGCCCCTTCTCGGCCGCGAGATCCCGCTGCCAGTAGTGGTACGCCTTGATCCCCTGCCGCACGATCGCCTCCCCCTTGCCAAGGGGCAGGGGCGGCAGATCCTCAAAGCGGGTCACCAGCTTGACCGACAGCTGACCATCCTGCCAATCCAGTTGCACCGAAGGAATGCCCGGCCAGGGAGCCAGTTCGGCGTTGCCGCTAAGCCCCGCAACCTGACTGTGCCAGGGGAGCTCGGGAATTGCGTCCAGGGTGCGTTGCAACTCGGCCAGCCCCTCGGCGGGCAGCAGCGGGATGGATTCGAGCGCTGGCAAGCGGTCGAGCAGCGGCTGCGGGGTGAGGATCAGCTGCCACAGATCCTGCGCCAGCGGCATGATATGGGCCCCGCGGGCGGCCGCATCGGGGCAGAGCTGCGCACTCATCCCCTGTTCGGTGGCAACCACCTGCAGCAGGGGGGCGCTGATGGCCAGTTGCAGCTTTTGCCCCTTGGCGTTGAACAAACGGGGGTGATCGGCCAGCGGCGCCCAGACATCCCGCGGCAGTCGTCCCATCACCCGTGGCAGGGTGCGGACCAGCGCCCAGTCATGCTCGTCGAGCATGGCGGCATACTGGGTAGAGAGCAGGGCCGGATCGACCCGGCGACCGGCGGTCCACTCCCCCTTGGTACTCAGCTTCTGGATCTTGCACTCCAGCTCGGGGCCGTCGGCATGGAGCAGCCACACCAACCGCTCCTGCGGCTTGCGCACGCCACTGGAGCGTCCCAGCCCCTGCAGCCAGTTGAGCCAGCTGGCAGAGGCCGCGGTTTTATCCTCATCCCCGTCATCATCCTGCTCATCACTGCCCTCTTGCGCACTCTCCTCACTGCCGCGCAGTTGGCACAGGGGCGCCCCTTTGGCCGCCTCGCCCAACAAGATGCGCAGCAGATCCTGACAAAACGCCATCAGGCGATGATGGGGCTCGGCATCGAGCAGATGGGAGAGATCCCACTTGTGCAACATGGCCACCTGCGGGCTCTGGGCACCGTGACGGGCCAGCGCGCAGAGATCGAGCCAGAGATAGCCCCAGTGGAGCTCCTCCACCGGCAGCTGCAGGGTATCGAACAGGCCGACCGCCTGGCCGTGTCGATCGCCCGCCCACTGACTGAGCAGGTCGGCAAGCAGGGGGAACTGGCCAGTCAGACTGCGCTGCCACTTCTTGCGCTGTTCGCTGGCGATGACGGGATCGGCCTGCTGCAACCAGCCAAGCCAGAGCAGGGCGCTGAATGAACGGGGCCACAGGCCCGCCTCACCCTCATCGGTTGCCTGCCACTGGCCCAGCGCGGTGAGCAGTCGCTCGCCAAGCGGGCCGTTCTGGCTCTGCTGGGCCAGCGCCTGCAGGGCTGGCCAGCCGGGGGCGGCATCCTTGTCCTCGCCGGTTGGCGATGTGCTCTCGCCATCCCCGCAGAGCCAGCGCCACTCCGCCTCGAACGCTTTGGCCCGTGCCTGCACCTCGGGGGCACAGCGCACCAGCGCATTGGCCAGCGGCCAGCGCTCTTCATAGGGGGCATCGAGCAAGAGTTGCAGCGAGAAGTGCTCCAGCAACATTTGCTGCCAGGCGGGGCTGGAGCCCGCCAGCAGTTGGTGAGCGTCCGGGGTATCGAGCAGGGTCAGCAGATCGCTGGCCGAGAAATAGGTGGGGATCTCCCCCGCTTTGCCGCGACAGAGCTCGCGCACCACCGCATGGGTGAGATCCTGCCCGGTCAATGATGGCACCCGGCTCCAGTCAGGCGCCTGGCAGAGACCGGCACGCACCCCCAAGATCAGCGCCAGCGTCCCCTCGGCGGTCAGGCTCCACTGCTGCTCCCCGCGCAATCTGACCAGCCCCGCATCCTGCAGTCGAGTCAGTTTATCGATCAGGGCATGGCCTATCGCCAGTTGTTCTTGCAGCAAACGGGTACTGGCAACGCGCTGCAATTGCAGGGTGGCGAGCAGGGCATAACTATCCGAAGAGAGGGTGGACGCAGACATCAAGACTCACGGGCAAGTGCAAAAGCGGAATTTTAACGGTAAAGCGCCAGCGGCTCGACCCTTTACCGTGAAATAACTCAAAAAAAAAACGGCCATCCATGATGACCGTCGAAAGTAACGAAGGAAATAGCCGGATCATCCGGTTACCTCCCACAGCGGGAAAATCGGGAGCGCTAGCCCCTAATTCGTGGAGCCAATGCTAGAGGTTGGCGCCCGAAAAAGCTTTGAAGCGGATCACAGTTGAAAAGGATTTCTGAAAACGGTTTCAATTTTTGACGGCTAAAAACCATGATTTCGCGCCAAATGAGCCATGTCCAAACCCCTCCTGCTCACCCGGCACAAGCGGTAGAAAACCCTATAACGGTCGTTTGTCGAACGCCCCTGTGCGGGCAGCTGTCAGCTGTATAGCTTCATCAGAACCTGCCGCCCGCAGGCTAGGTTTCAGGGCCACCGGACATGGCCGAGATGGGCCAGGAGAGCACGAATCGGCTCCCTCCCCGTCCGGTCGATTGGCAAACCGCGCTGCCGCCGTGCGCCTCGGCAATCGCCTTGACCACGGCGAGCCCAAGTCCGCTGCCGCCGCTCTTGCGCGAGCGTGACGGATCTCCGCGACGAAACGCATCGAAGATACAGACGGCGATCTCCTCGCTGATGCCTGGCCCCTCATCTTCCACACTCAGGACGCACACACTCTCCGAGCGATGCAGCCGCACGGTCAGCAGGCCCGGCAGCGCGTGCTTCTGGGCATTTTCCAACAGCGCCATCAGAGCCTGACGGATACGAAACAGATCGCAGCAGACATGAAGTTCGCTATCGAGCTCCCGTTGCAACACAAATCCGCTCGCCGCCAGAGGGCTGGCAAATGCCTCAAGCACCACGGCAAGCTCGTCGGCCAGCCTGACCTCGGTCCGCTGCAACTCCAGATGGCCGCTGTCGTTGAGGCTCAATACCCGCAAATCCTCGATCAGGTGATTGAGCCCCTCCACCTGACGCAGCAACCCCTCGAAGAGTTCGCTGCTGGGAGGAAATACCCCTTCGGCCAGCCCCTGCAAACGGCCGCGCAAAATGGTCACCGGAGTGCGCAATTCGTGGGCGATGGCGGCATTCCAGAACTCCCGCTCGCGGGTCATGCTCTGCAGCCGCTCGGCCATGGCGTTGAAGTCGCGCACCAGTTGCGCCGTCTCCCCGATCGCCTGCTCATCCTCCGGCACGCGGGCATCGAGTTTGCCCTCAGCCACCTCGCGCAGGCTGGTTGCCACCGAGTTGAGGGGAGTCAGGATGCGGCGAGAGAGGCGAACAGCCACGTACAGCGCCATCCCCAATGCAATGAGAATGGTGGAGCCGATCCAGATCATCTCGACTCTGGAGGGCACCCAGGTCTCGGAGATGCTGCCCGGCACAAACGCCACGGCGATGCCATAAAACACATAGGTGCCGATCACCGCGAGGGAGATGATGCCAAGCGTCATCAAGCCCAGAGAGCGGATGATCTGCCTGCGAAGGCCGGGCGCCGATTTCATGCATCGCCCCCGAAGCGATAGCCAACGCCCCAGACACTGGCGGGGACCCCCTGAATGCCGTGTGTCTCCAGTTTTTTGCGCAACTTGCTGATGTGGCTATCCACAGTGCGCTCCTGGGTATCCCCCTCCGGCAGGCAGTGGGTCAGCAGTTCGGCGCGGCTGAACACCCGTTTCGGCGCCCGCATCAAAGAGGCGAGCAACTTGAACTCGGTCAGGGTCAGCTCCAGCACCTGCTGCTGGTCATCGCGGAAAATGCTGGCCTCGTGGCTCTCCAGATCGATCTGAAACTGGCCGACCCGCAGCACATTCGCCGTGACAGGCTTTACGGCCCGGGTGCGCCTGAGCACGGCCTGCACTCGCGCCACCACTTCGGCCGGATTGAAGGGTTTGACCACATAGTCATCCGCCCCCATGCGCAGCCCCATCAGCTTGTCGAGATCCTGATCGAGGGCGGTCAGCATGATCACCGGCGTATCGCCACGCGCCCGGATCTCGCTGAGCACCTGCCAGCCATCCAGTTGCGGCATCTGCACATCCAGCAGCAGGAGATCGGGTTTGAATGCCTGATGCATGGCCAGCGCTTCACGGCCATCGGCGGCGTGCAGGGAGCGCAAGCCATGACGTTGCAGGTAAGCGGCGAGGATGTCGGCGATCTCGGCTTCATCCTCTGCAATCAGTACCAGTGACTGGCCCGCCGGGCTGGCGGAAGCATTGAGATGGGACATAGTCGGACTCGAAAAAAGGTGGCGTTGAACTTTATCATCGCCTCCATGGATTCTCCACAAAGCCTCGAATCATTCGCAATAGCCCCTCGCCATAATGGCCGCTCGATGCACTCTCCGGTCACATCACACCGGAGAGACGGTTTAACGAGGTGAGTGGATGAGGTTTGTAAAACAGCGGTATGCGGGCTCCCTGCTCGCCGTCATTGCCGCATTCGGGTTGGCGGGTTGCGATGTCGCGCCGCAAGAGCAGGAGGCACCCGCCCTTCCTCAGGTATCGGTGCTGACATTGACTGGTCGGGAGCTTGTCATCAGCGAGGATCTGCCCGCCCGGGTGGCGGCACTGCGCAGCGCCGACATTCGCGCCCAGATCAGCGGTATCGTGCAGCGCCGCCTGTTCGAGCAGGGCGCCGAGATCAGCGCAGGCACAGTGCTGTTCCAGATAAACCCGGCCCCCTTCAAGGCCGATGTCGACAGCGCCGCCGCCGCATTGCAACGGGCCGAGGCCGTGCTGGCTCGCGCCCGCATCCAGATTGAGCGCCTGCAGCCGCTGCTGCGCACCGACGCCATCAGCCGCCAGACCTATGACGATGCGGTCTCCCAGCGGGATCAGGCGGCTGCCGATGTAGCCCAGGCCAAGGCGACTCTGGCCCGGCACCAGCTGAACCTGCAATTTGCCAGCGTGGAGGCCCCCATCGCCGGGCGCATCGATCAGGCGCTGGTGAGTGAAGGGGCCCTGGTGTCGCCCACCGATGCCACCCCCATGGCCCGGATCCAGCAGATTGATCAGGTCTACGTCGATGTGCGCCAACCGGCCTCGGTGCTGGAATCCCTGCGCCAGCAAGCTGGCTCAACGGCACCGGAACTGGCGGTAGAGATCCTCGGTAGCAATGGCACACCGCTGGGAATGCAGGGGCGCATCCTCTTCTCCGGCATAGAGGTCGATGCCGGGACCGGCGACGTGCTGCTGCGGGTGCTGGTGGATAACCCTGAGCGGCGGCTGTTGCCCGGCCTCTATGTGCAGGCGCGCATCCCCCGTGCCCGCTATGCCAACGCCCTGACCGTGCCCCAGCAGGCGGTAGTTCGCACATCGGGTCAGACCAGCGTGTGGGTGTTGGATGGCCAGGGGCAGGCACAGCTGGTTCCGGTTAATACCGCAGAACTGGTGAATGGCCAGTACCGCATCGCGTCCGGGCTCAGTGCCGGGCAACAGGTGGTGATCGAAGGGATCGACCGTCTGACCCCGGGGGTTCAGGTCACTGCTTCCCCCTGGCAACCACCCGCTGTCAGCCAACCGGCTGACGGTGGCATTCGCTGAATCGGAGAGTTATCCATGCCGCAGTTTTTTATCCATCGCCCGGTGTTTGCCTGGGTGATCGCCCTGTTCATCGTGCTGGCAGGGGTCATCGCCATCCCCAAGCTCCCCATCTCCCGCTATCCCTCGGTGGCGCCGGTGTCGGTGACCCTCTATGCCACCTATCCGGGCGCCACACCGCAGACCCTGAACGATGCGGTGGTGAACCTTATTGAGCGCGAGCTGTCGGGAGTGAAGAACCTGCTCTACTTCGAGTCGTCGGTGGACGCCTCGGGCAGCGCGCAGATCACTGCCACCTTCAAGCCGGGCACCGATCCGGAGCTGGCCCAGATGGACGTGCAAAACCGCATCAAGGCGGTCGAGCCTCGCTTGCCACAAGCGGTGCGGCAAACCGGCCTGCAGGTGGAGTCCGCCTCATCCGGCTTTCTGATGATGGTCGGCATGACCTCACCGGATGGCCGCTTCGATGAAGTTGCCCTCAACGACTACATGGCACGCAATATTGTGCAGGAGCTGCGCCGCATCGACGGGGTAGGACGAGTGCAGCTGTTCGGCGCCGAGCAGGCCATGCGCATCTGGGTAGATCCGGCCAAACTCGCCGCCTACGGGCTGACCATCGGCGAGGTGGCGCAGGCCATCGAGCAGCAGAATATCCAGATTGCCCCGGGGCGCCTCGGTGACGAACCCTCCCTGCCGGGGCAGCGCCTGACGGTTCCCCTCACGGTTCAGGGGCAGCTGACGACCCCCGAGGCATTCGCCGCCATCGTGCTGCGAGCCGGTGGTGATGGCGCCAAGCTGGTGCTGGGTGATGTCGCCCGGGTCGAGCTGGGGGCGCAATCCTACGCCTTTTCCAACCGGGAGAACGGGGTAGCCGCCACCAGCGCCGCCATCCAGCTCTCCCCCGGCGCCAACGCCGTGCGTACCGCCGATGCGGTGCGCACCCGTCTAGCCCAGCTCGCTCCCACCCTGCCAGCGGGCATGGCCTATTCGATCCCGTTTGACTCGGCCCCCTTCGTCAAGGTCTCCATCGAAAAGGTGATCCACACCCTGCTGGAAGCCATGGTGCTGGTGTTTATGGTGATGTTTCTCTTCCTGCAGAACCTGCGCTACACCCTGATCCCGGCCATCGTCGCCCCCATCGCTCTGCTTGGCACCTTCGCGGTGATGCTGCTGGCCGGTTTTTCGATCAACTCCCTCACCATGTTCGGCATGGTGCTGGCCATCGGCATCATCGTCGACGACGCCATCGTGGTGGTGGAGAACGTCGAGCGCCTGATGGCCACCCGGGGGCTGTCGCCCCGGGAGGCGACGTCGCAAGCCATGAAGGAGATCACCGGGGCGGTGATCGGCATCACCCTGGTGCTCACGGCGGTGTTCCTCCCCATGGCGTTTGGCAGCGGCTCAGTGGGGGTCATCTACCAGCAGTTCACCCTGTCGATGGCGGTGTCGATCCTGATTTCGGCCTTCCTCGCCCTGACCCTGACGCCTGCGCTCTGCGCCACCCTGCTGCGTCCGGTCAGTCCGGATCATCATGAGAAGCGCGGCTTCTTCGGTGCCTTCAACCGGGGTTTCGAGCGGTTCACGGCAGGCTACGGTGCGCGGATAACCCGGCTGGTCGGGCGTAGCGGACGGATGATGGCAACCTTTGCCGCCCTCTGCACCGTGCTGGCCATCACCGCCGCCCAGCTGCCCTCCTCTTTTCTGCCGGACGAGGACCAGGGTTACTTCATGACCTCCATCCAGCTGCCGACCGGCGCCACCAGCGAGCGCACCCTTGAGGTGGTCAAGGCCTTCGAGGCTCACGTCGCCTCTCGAGAGGCGCTGGACACCAACCTGGTGGTGCAGGGCTTCAGCTTCTCCGGCGCAGGCCCCAATGCCGCCATGGCCTTCACCATGCTCAAAGATTGGGATCAGCGTCATGGTGCCACTGCAGCCGAAGAGGCAGATCTGGCACAAGCAGCCATGGCAAACATTCCTGAAGGCACGGTAATGAGCCTGCTGCCACCCGCCATCGACGAGCTGGGCACCGCCTCCGGCTTCACCCTGTTCCTGCAAGACAGAGCCAACCGGGGAGATGCCGCGCTGCTGGCCGCCCAGGCACAACTGCTGGAACTGGCCGCCAAAAGCCGGGTAGTCAGTGATGTGTATCCCGACAATCTGCCTCCCGGCGAGAGCATTCACCTCGAGATCAACCGACAGAAGGCCGAAGCCATGGGACTCTCGTTCGCCAGCGTGAGTAGTACCCTGTCGGCCGCAATGGGGTCGCTCTACGTCAACGACTTCCCCAACGGCGGGCACATGCAGCAGGTCATTCTGCAGGCCGACGCGTCGGCGCGCATGCAGCTCGATGACGTGCTCGGCCTGCGGGTGCGCAATGCCAGCGGCGGCATGGTCCCCTTGCGGGAGGTGGTGACACCGGAATGGCGCGAATCGCCGCAACAGATGATGCGCTTCGATGGCTTCCCTGCCGTGCGTATTGCCGGGGGGGCAGCGCCCGGCATCTCCAGCGGAGCGGCGATGGCGGAGATGGAGCGTCTGGTGGCGCAATTGCCGCCAGGCTTCGCATTGGCCTGGACGGGACAGTCGTTGCAAGAGCGCCAGTCGGCCGAGCAGGCCCCCCTGCTGATGCTGTTGTCGGCGCTGGTGGTCTTCCTGGTTCTGGCGGCACTCTATGAAAGCTGGTCGATCCCGCTCTCGGTGATGATGGTGGTGCCGCTGGGCCTGCTCGGTGCTGTCGCGGCCGTGATGCTGCGCGGCATGCCCAACGACGTCTTCTTCAAGGTGGGCATGATCACCATCATCGGTCTGTCGGCCAAGAACGCCATCCTCATCGTGGAGTTTGCGCGCCAGTTGCACAGCGAAGGGCGCTCACTGCTTGATGCGGCTGTCACTGCTGCCCGCCTGCGCCTGCGCCCCATTCTGATGACGTCGCTGGCCTTCACCCTCGGAGTGGTGCCCTTGATGCTCGCCAGTGGCGCCAGTGCGGAGACCCAGCACGCCATCGGCACCGGCGTGTTTGGCGGCATGATCAGCGGCACCCTGCTGGCCATCTTCTTCGTACCGGTCTTCTTCGTCTTCGTCATCGGCACCCAGGCGCGCATTCAGGCCTGGCGGGCACGGCGAGCATCCAACCGCATTCATCCGGATCGATGACCACAGATACACAGTCAGCCGGATAGTCCCTCAGCACATCACCAAAAGAAAAAGCCCAACCTGCTAAACAGGTTGGGCTTGGTATGTGGCGGAGAGACAGGGATTCGAACCCTGGGTGGCATTGCTGCCACAATTGATTTCGAGTCAATCCCGTTCGGCCACTCCGGCATCTCTCCGTGGGGAGAGAGTTTTACCCAAGCTGGGCCGAGGATGCAATAAAAATTTCTTAGATATCAAATGGCTGAATCAGATATCTGGGAGCAGGCTCACAATGCGGCGCGTGCTGTTCGCGTTGCAAGGCCACCCTGCATCCACCCGCCATTAACCCTCTCGTACACCCGGCCATTATCCATATCGTGATATTGCCCCATTGCCATCAGGCGTCTCTTTTTCCTGCTTGGCGCTCAAATTTATGGGTGATGCCGATTTTGGCTGGTTTCCTATGTATCCCCACATCATTACGGGTGCGCGGCAAGCTGGTAATCATGGGCTGATTGAGGAACAATCGCGCCATCCTGGCGGCTGTGTTGATGATGTCCCGCCCCGATTGAACTGATGGATCTTCTTATGCGATTGCCGAAACTCAAGCCCCGACCCTTAACGCCCGCCCTTTCCATGCTGCTGGCAGCGATCCTGCTCTGCGCGGCGCCGGCAGAGGCCAAACGCTACCCGCTGCCACCTGCCGGGAGTCGCCTCATCGGTGAGCTGGAGGATTACATCATCCAGCAGAATGAACATCTGGAACTGGTTGGCAAAAATACGCAAATTGGATTTTTGGCGCTGCTTGAAGCAAATCCGGGTGTAGATCCCTATTTACCCAAGCCGGGTACCCGCTTGACGCTGCCCACCCAGATGCTCCTGCCTGATGTGCCTCGCGAGGGAATCGTCATCAATCTGCCCGAACTGCGCCTCTACTACTTCCCCAAAGGGAAGAATGAGGTCATCGTGCTGCCCATCGGGATTGGCGATATCGGCCGCGAGACTCCGGAGATGACCACCACCGTCATCGAGAAGAATCCCAACCCGACCTGGGTACCCGGCCCCATGGTGCGCAAATCCTGGCTGGAGCAAAAAGGGATCACCCTGCCCGCCGTAGTGCCCCCCGGCCCGGAGAATCCCCTCGGCAAGTTCGCCATGCGCCTTGGCTATGGCAAGCGCGACTACCTGATCCACGGCACCAACAAGGATTTTGGCGTTGGCCTGCGGGTGAGCGCTGGCTGCATCCGGCTGCGACCTGACGATATCGAGGCCCTGTTCAAGATTGTGCCGATTGGCACGCCGGTGCGGGTCATCAACCAACCGGTCAAGGTCGCCATCGAACCGGATGGTCGCCGCTGGCTGGAGGTCCACTCCCCGCTATCTCGCACCGAAGAGGAGTTTGAAAATGGCGCCCCGCTGGTGCTATCACCGGCTATAGAGAACTTTATTAATGCACCTGACGTAATGCAGGATGAGGTGACGGCGGCGCTGGAGGGCAAAAATGGCCTGCCCCGCCCCATCAGCAGCCAACTTGTCAGTGGCTAAGTCACCAGCGCTCGAGTCGCACCGGAGTCACCTTACCTCATGAAATTCCTGCCCCTCCTATTCCTGTTGGCCTCTCACTCCTTGTGGGCCAAGGACATTCTCTGGATGAACAATGGCGATCGTCTGACCGGTAACATCGAGGAGGTGACCGAACAGTCGGTGCGCATCGCCCTGCCCTACAGCGGCGCGGTGACCGTCAAGCGGGAGGCCATCAAACGCTGGCGCATTGATAAAGAGGACAAACCCAAGGCAACGGCAAAGGGTGGGCTCAAGCTGTTCGAGGATGACCAGGATGAACGCAACGCCTGGCTCTGGACCGGCAGCGGCGATCTCAATGTCAAACTCAAACAGAATGACAAGCAGACCAACAACGTCAACCTCAAGTGGAAAAGCGAGCTGGCCAATCTGGACTGGCGTTACAGCTTCTCCGGTGAATATACCTATGAGACCGCTGACAACATCACCGACAGCCATGATTATCAGCTCAACCCTACGCTGGACTACTTCTTCAACCAGCAGTGGTTCTTGCGCACCTCACTCGATGCCGAATATGACATGCTGGATAAAGATCGCTATCTCTATATGGACTATGGCTCGGGGCCGGGCTACCGCTTCTGGAACGACAAACGCCGCCGACTGGAGCTGATGGCCCAAGGGGGATTAAGCCGACTCTACTTCCGTGAAGATAGCGAGGTTCCCAAGATTTTTCTGGGTGAACGGGTCATTGACTACCCCTTCGCCGGTTTTAACTGGGATTATCGCCAACCTTTCTCCCTCTGGCAGGAGAAAATGGAGCTGTTCAGCCAGGGGCGCTATCTGAAATATCTGGCACAAGCCTCCCCCTATTTCACCCGTAATCAGGATCTGAAAGGCAGCATAGGATTGCGCTACTACTTCAACGACCATCTACGCCTCTCCTGGTCGAGTGAGCTGGATTGGGAAGATGCTGACATCCTTGTCGACACAGGCAGCCCAGAACCCCGGGAGAGCGAATTAAGACACCTGCTCAGCCTTGGCGCCAGTTTCTAGCCTCGGATCCCCAACACGCAAAGAGGAGCCAAATCGGCTCCTCTTTGCTTTAGGCGAACAGGCTCGCTAGATCAGCCCCCAAGCGGCAATCTGGTAGATCCACACCATCGCCAGCAATGTGCCGACCAATCCCATGATGACGCCGATGCGCACCATCTGGTGACTCTCCACCAGACCGGTGGCGTGGGCCAGCGCATTGGGCGGGGTACTGATGGGCAGAGACATCCCGAGCGAGACCGAGATGGTAACCGCCAGGATCAGGGTATGACTGCCGCCCCACTCGGCCAGCTCCGGCATGCTGACCGCCAGTGCCGCCACCAGTGGCAGCAGCAGATTGGCGGTTGCGGTATTGGACATAAAGTTGGCCATCACCACTGCCAGCAGACAGGCGCCGACCAGCACCGCCAGCGTGGAGTATTCGTGGAACGGAATATGGGTGATGAGCCGCTCGGCCAACCCGGAGTCCTCCAGCGCCAGCCCCAGCGCGATACCGCCCGAGACCAGCCAGAGCACGTCGAGGGAGATCTTGTGCAGATCGTCCTTAGTGATGATGCCGGTGGTCAGGAACACAGCTACCGGGATCATGGCGACCACGTAGGAGCTCATGCCGTGCAGATCCCCCAGTAGCCAGAGCACTATGGTGGTGATAAAGGTGAGGTAGACCACCCAGGCGCGAGGGGTCTGCATAAAGCGCCCCTCAATCTTGAGATCCATCCGCTTGAGGGTGCTCGGGAAGAAGCGCCCCAGCAGGAACCAGCCAAGCAGCAACAGCAATACCACAAAGGGCACCGCAAATCCCATCCACTGACCGAACGAGATGGCATGCTCGCCGGTCAGGTATTTGAGGGCCACTGCGTTGGGCGGAGTGCCGATGGGAGTGCCGATCCCGCCGAGGTTGGCCGCCAGCGGAATGGCCAGCACAAAGCCGATTTTGGCCGGGTCCTTGTCGGGAAACGCCGCCAGCACCGGGGTAAGGATAGCCAGCATCATGGCGGTGGTGGCGGTATTGCTCATAAACATGGAGAAGGTGGCGGTGATCAACATCAGCCCCAGCATGACGATCCGGGGATCCTGACCGAACGGGCGCAGCAGCACCCGCGCCAGATTGACGTCCAGATGGTACTTGGTCGCCGCAATAGCGAGGAAAAAACCACCGAGAAACAGCATGATAACCGGCGAGGCAAAGGTCGCCATCACCTCGGTGGACTTGAGCAGCTCACCAAACCCCGGTTCAGCCTTGTCGGCAGTCATGAACCAGAGCCCCTTGTCGGAGAGCAGCAGCAGCTCCAGCACGATGATCAGCACCGAGGTAGCAAAGATAGGAATGGGCTCCAGGATCCAGCAGAGGGCGGCCAGCACGAAAATGGCCACGACCCGCTGCTCGATGACGGTGATCCCCTCCAGCGGGATCCAGTGGGTCGGGATCAGCAGGATGGTGAGGCTCAGCAGCAGTGGCAGAATAATCTTGTTATTGATGGGCACTATTGTCTCCAGGATCGGGAGTAAGAAGCCAATAGTGGCATAACATGCTATCGCCTCACGCGGCCAACTCGCCAAAATGAGAGCTGGCTAACTGCACGACGCACCGTTTTGTGAGTCATATCAAGCTGGGGTCGGCGCACTATGGCTGACGCCTCAACCCTTGCAACAAACAGGCAAAAAAACGGGCCCGCTGTTCGTTGCACACGACCGCGGGCCCGTTTCACCATTCATGCCGATGAGGGGGCTCAGAAGTAGATGCGGGTCACCGACTCGATGACGCAACCCGGGCGGCGGATCCCTTCGATCTCAACCTTGATCTCTTTGAGCAACTCCAATCCGCCCTTGATGGGGGTGACCCGGGCCAGCTTGGTGCGGGCGCGGATGTTGCTGTCCACCTTGATGGGGTACGGGAAACGTACCTGATCCAGCCCGAAGTTCACCACCATGCGGGCGGTCGGGAACTCGGGGGTGGCCTCATCGACCGAGCCGGTCAACTGCGGCAGCAGCGCCAGGGTCAGGAATCCGTGGGCGATGGTGGTCTTGAAAGGCGACTCGGCGGCCGCACGCTCCGGATCGGTGTGGATCCACTGGTGATCCCCGGTCACGGCAGCAAACTGATCGATCATCTGCTGGCTGACGTGCAGCCACTCGCCGACATGGGTCTCTTCACCAATGCGAGCCTGCAGGGCAGCATAGAGCTCGGCCGCCTCGGCCCCCAGCTCAACAGCGGGTTCCTGAGCCACGGCAGGCTGACCGTTGGCTACTTGTGCCACGGTTGCTGCATCCTGTTGCAGCTCGCTCTGGGACTCGGCTTGCAAGTCCAGCACACGCCCCAGCAAAGGGTGAAGATGTGCCTTTTGCTGAAACTCACGCCAGTAGTCGCGGATCGCCGGAGAGAGCCAATCCTTGAGCTCAAAGGGGTGCTGCGCCAGAATTTCGCGCTTGCGCTTCAGAAAATCGACAACTTTCATCTACCGATCCCTATTTGATTCAATGCCTGTAAAGAGGTCTAACCAGTCCTATTTTATTAAAGTTTCAGCTGTAAGTGCAAAAAAATCTCGGCGTACACCTGTACCAAGGCGGAAGTAACTACTTATACCATGTAAACCAGCACGATCTGCCAATGAGGAAATCGATTACCAAAGATGCCGCCGGCAGGGGAAACTCGCGGGATTCATAATGAAAAAAGGCCCTCATCGGGCCTTGTGGTGGGGACTCAGCGCGCGCTCGGCCAGCCGCTACGCAATCCCTCCTCATCCAGAAAGGACCAGGCGAGGATCCGGCTCACCTTGTTGCCCTGTGCCATGTCGATCACCCGTACCTGACGCGCCCCCACCCGGCTCAACGCCTTTTTCGCCCCCGGCAGGTTCTCCTTTTTCGACACCAGCGAGCTGAACCAGAGGCACTGAGTGGCAAACTCCTTGCTCTGGGCAATCATGTTGGCCAGAAACGCCGCCTCGCCCCCTTCGCACCAGAGCTCGGCCTTCTGGCCGCCGAAGTTGAGCACAGGAGCGCCTGTCACCTCCTTGCCCAGATTGCGCAGCTTGCGCTCCGTCCCCTTGCTCGCCTCTTCCAGCGATGCATGGAACGGCGGATTGCACAGCGTCAGGGCGAAGCGCTCCTTCGGCCCTATGATGCCGCGAAACACATGGTTGGGGTTGCCCTGCAGACGACACTCAATCTGGTTGCCTAGTCCGTTGCTCTTGGCCAGCAGGGTGGCCGCCTTGACCGAGACCGGATCGATATCCGATCCCACAAAACGCCAGCCATATTCGCGGCAGCCGAGCAGCGGATAGATGCAGTTTGCCCCCACCCCGATATCCAGCACCCTCACCCCCTTGCCGGTAGGGAGCTGGCCTGCGCTCTCGGCCAACAGGTCGGCCGCCCAGTGCAGGTAGTCCACCCGTCCCGGGATGGGTGGGCAGAGGTAACCGGCAGGCAAGTCCCAGTGGGCAATCCCGTAGTGATGGGCCAGCAGGGCGCGATTGAGGGTCTTCACTGCATCGGGATCGGCAAAATCGATGGTGCGGGTGCCGTAGTCATTGATAAAGACGTGGGCAGCCAACTCGGGAGTTCGCAGGCAGAGCGCCTCAAAGTCGTAACCCGCCTGATGGCGATTACGGGAGTGAAGTCCGGATTTGCGGTCGCCCGACTTGGGGCCACCGACTGATGGGATGCGGGGTTTCATGCTGAGCCTGCCGAAGAAAACGGGCCCACACTATAGTGATTTGACTCGGGAAAGTCTAAACGACGGCAATAAAAAACCGGGCTATCGAGCCCGGTTCAAGTGAGGTTGGAAAAACAGTCCGTACTGCGAGCCGTTTGTCCAGCCTGACTCAGATATCGATCCGGCGAGCTTGCCAGAACTTGTTGCGCCAATATTGGCTATCCAACTTGGAACGCGTCACACCGGCTCGAGTCGAGGCGTGGATGAATTCACCATTGCCGACATAGATGCCAACGTGGTTGAGACGACGATTGATTTTGAAGAAGACCAGATCACCCTCGACCAGATCCTGCTTGGAAACGCGCGTCCCTTCATGGACTTGGGAGCGGGTATCGCGGGGTAATTCGATACCGACGGCATTGCGGAACACTTCACGGGCAAAGGCGGAACAGTCGATACCGCGCTGGCTGCTGCCACCCATCCGGTACGGAACACCACGCCACTCTTTATATACAGTCAGGATTTCATTCACATCGGGTGTCTGGGAAGCTTCCGGTTCGATGACAGGTTCGACCATGGAAACTTCGATCTTGCTCGCGACCTCGGGTTGGGGTGCCGAGGCACAACCCACCATTCCGAGCGCGACCAGCAGTAGCATCAGGTGGCGCAATCCTTTATCCCCGCTAAATAGTAAATCTTGTTAAAATACGGCCCCAAAGGGCAATTTATAAGGCAACAGCACCCGACTATATCCAAGAATTCTATCGAGGCAAGTGAAAATCCCTATCAAGCTCACATTTTTGCAAGGAAATGCACGATTTTTCATAATTAATGTGATCATGCCCAAACAATATACAATCGCAAAAAGAGCCTTGGGCCTAATAGATAACTGGCTTTTATCCCTGCTTCAGCACCTTTTTAAAGTGAAAAATCATGATCGAAACCGATCTTTTTTTGTTAAAACCGGCCAGGGTATGCCAGGAACTGCTTGCTCAATTGCCTGAATGGCTGTCAACCGATGAGCAGCATATCTGGCAAGCCATGACCCATCCTGAACGGCGTCAGGAATATCTGGTGAGCCGCGCCCTGCTGCGCCAGTTATTGGCCGAGCGGCTGCAACAACCCGCCGCCAGTCTGCAATTTTGCAACGGCCCCCACGGCAAGCCCCGACTGCATGATGATGCTTGGCAGTTCAATCTGAGCCACAGTGGCAGCTGGCTGGTGTTGGCGCTCTGCCCGCATGGACCGCTTGGGGTGGATATCGAACTGGGCAAACGGCGGCATCATCCCCTCCCCCTGGCCCGCCGATTTTATGCACAGAGTGAATATGAGTGGCTCTGCACACTGCCTGCCCAAGAGCAGGAGAGCGCCTTCTACCGGCTCTGGTCACGCAAGGAGGCGGTACTGAAAGCCCACGGTGGCGGCATAGCGGCGGGACTGGAGAAGGTGCGGTTTCTCCCGGAGGAAGGATGGCGACTCGACAACCGGCTCGATGACACCCCTTATCAGGTACAGGATTGGCCCTTTGCCAGCGGCTGGCTCAGTCTCGCGGCGACGGCAGCCCCCGTGACCTTTTACCGGCTGGATGAGCGCTTGAATTGCCACTCGCTTAACCCCATGTTACTCAACACCCTTTCTGAAGAGTCCAACTCATGATCGTCGACATTACTCCCCAGAATTTTCACGCTGAACTTATCGATGCGTCCATGAAGAAGCCGGTCGTCATCTATTTCCATGCTCCGCAGATGCCGGAGTGTCAGGGGATGACACCGCTGATCGAATCACTGGTTGGGCCCGCCAATGAGCAGGTCACCCTGGCCAAGGTGGATATGAACGATCCCCAGTTGCAGCCGCTGGCCAGTCAGCTCGGCCTGCGCGCCCTGCCGGCGCTGGTGCAGTTCCATCAGGGTCGCCCTGACGAACAGGGGATCATCGAAGGACCGCAGGATGAAGCCACCCTGCGCCAGTATTTCGCCGCCTTCGCCCCCAAAGAAGAGGAAGAGTTGCTGGCCAAGGGGCAACAAGCACTGGCTGACGAGCAGCCCAGCATCGCCTATGCCCATCTGACCAAGGCACACCAGCTGGCTCCTGAACGTCACGACATCAGCCTGTGGCTGATCCAGGCCGCGCTCGACCTCAACCTGCTGGAGGAAGCGCAGGAGCGCCTCGGCACCATCCCGATGGCGGCGCAGGATAGTCACTTCCATACCCTGAGCTCACGACTGGCGCTGGCCCTGCAAGCGGCAGACAGCCCGGAGCTGCGCGCGCTGGAAGCCCGCCATGCAGAACAGCCTGATGATTTTGCCCTGGCTCAGGAGCTGGCGGTGCAATACAACCAGGCTGGTCGTCAGGAAGAGGCGTTGGGACTGCTGCTGGAGATCCTCAAGCGGGATTTGGCATTCGGCGATGCCAGAAAGACCTATCTCGATATTCTGGCGACCATGGGCAGCACACCGGCGGCACAGAGCTACCGTCGCAAACTCTATAGTCTGCTCTACTGATCGGAATCGAACTGGCTGGTAATGATGGGGGAGTGCCGGGAGACCGGCATGACCTCATGGGTCAAGTACGAAGAAGGTACTGTGGGAATAAGGTGCTGTGGGAATAGTGGAGATACTGTGAATTTCAGGCAAAAAAAAATGGCGCAAAACTGCGCCATTTTTTTCGCATGGATTACTTCTTGTAGGAAGTAGCCATGTTGTCGATGCGCTGGTTAGCACGCATAGCTTCTTGCTTGGCTTCGGCAACATCAGCAGCGATTTTGGACTGATCAGCACGAACTGCGCTAACATCTTGAGCCAGTTGGTCAACTTTGTTAGACAGATTCTGAACGGAAGTTTCCAGTTCGCTGGTGTTTGCACAACCGCCCAGCAGAGCGGACAGACCAACAACACCTACCAACAACAATTTTTTCATTTTTAAAGCTCCCTTGAACTCGCCAGACGTTTAGCAAGCGGCGTGATTATGGCACAAAAAAATCCTACTTTGCATAGTCCCCACCACAGATAAATGCATTAAAACCCTCATTTTTTTTTGAATGAACAGTTTTTGTCCAGATTCGTCTAAAAAATGAGTGCCGTGTGGTGGGGGCACGGACAAAGGTTAACCAAATTTTTGCCTTATTACAATTTCGTATGAGGCTCAGGCTGTACGTTCTGACAACAATTGACGATATTGCACCAGATCCTCGATGGTCAGCACCGGCATCTGGTGCTTGCGACCGAACGCAACCAGATCTGGCAGACGCGCCATCGAGCCATCTTCTTTGGTCAATTCACACAACACACCAAACGGTTTGAGACCAGCCAGCAGCATCAGATCGACCGTCGCTTCGGTATGACCACGGCGGGTAAGCACCCCACCGGTTCGCGCACGCAACGGGAAAACATGACCCGGGCGGTGCAGATCACCCGGTTTGGCGCCGTCTGCGATGGCTGCACGGATAGTGGTGATGCGATCAGCCGCCGAGACACCGGTCGTAACCCCCTGCGCCGCTTCGATGGTCACGGTAAAGGCGGTCTGGTAGTGACTGGAGTTGGCCTCCACCATCATCGGCAGTTCGAGCTGGCGAACCCGCTCGTCGGGCAGGCAGAGGCAGACGATGCCGGAGCACTCGCGGATCATCAGCGCCATCTGTTCATTGGTCATGGATTCGGCGGCGAAAATGAGGTCGCCCTCGTTCTCCCGATCTTCATCGTCGGCCACCAGCACGCCGCCTCCGGCACGCAAGGCAGACAGAGCCGCTTCGACACGGGCAACGGGATCACCGAATTCACTGAGTAGAGACTGATTCATGGTAAAACTCCTAAACAAGACAAGGACCAGAATCAGGGCATGGAAAGGCAGACAGAGACGGGCATGCCGCGGCCAGCCCACAAGGGCCAACACGGCAAGGTCTGTCTTATCCTCTTTCATCCGGACTATGACCGTCGGCTCCGGCATCTCACCGGATCTGCTGACCCCGACCCGGCAATCAGCCAAGTCGAGCGCTCGCGGGCTCCCCGAGTCAATCGGGATACCGCCGGTGGGGAATTGCACCCCGCCCTGAGAATAAGCGCAGACAGCCTAAAGAAAAACGGTTGCAGATACCAGCCAAAATCCCCTGCAGGCTGAAAAGCGTTTCAACATTGCGCCCGGGATCCAGCTCTGAAGCCCGCTCGCCAGCACGAGAGGCCATGACTGGCGAATTTCTTTATGGCGCGGATCGGTTTATGGCATAGTTCCCGAAACCAAAAAACAGGGCCCGAAAAGAGAGCCTGAATAACGCTGCCGGCGCAGACAGCAGCGCCAACACCACAAACGGAAAATGACAGAGATGGAAAAGAAAATACTGCTCACGGATTGCCCGGATGCCAAAGGGCTCATCGCCAAGATCACCAACATCTGCTACAAGCATCAGCTCAACATCATCAAGAACGATGAGTTTGTGGATCACGAGAATGGCCGCTTCTTTATGCGTACCGAGCTGGAGGGGCGCTTCAACGACGAGACCCTGCTGGCCGACCTCGATGATGCCCTGCCCACCGGTGCCCAGCGCCGTCTGGTCAAGGCGGGCAAGAAGCGCATCGTCATCCTGGTGACCAAAGAGACCCACTGCCTCGGCGATATTCTGATGAAGAACTACGCGGGCGCGCTGGATATGGATATCGTCGCGGTGATCGGCAACTACGACACCCTGGCCGAGCTCACCGGCAAGTTCGATATCCCGTTCCACACCGTCAGTCACGAGGGTCTGAGCCGGACCGAACATGAGGAGCAGGTTCGCGCCATCATCGACGGCTATGAGCCTGACTATGTGATCCTGGCCAAGTACATGCGGGTGCTGACCCCGAGCTTCGTCGAGGCCTATCCGCGCAAGATCCTCAACATCCACCACTCCTTCCTGCCCGCCTTCATCGGTGCCCGCCCCTACCGGCAGGCCTTTGATCGCGGCGTCAAGCTGATCGGTGCCACCGCCCACTTCGTGACCGACGATCTGGATGAAGGCCCCATTGTCGAACAGGACGTGATCCACGTCGGTCACGCCTTCAGTGCGGACGACATGGCCAAGGCGGGTCGGGATGTGGAGAAATCGGTGCTGAGCCGCGCGCTGGAGCTGGTACTGAACGAGCGGGTGTTCGTCTACGGCAACAAGACGGTGGTCTTCAAGTAATCCGCCCACACGGCACGTATGCAAACGCCAGAAACAACAACGGCTCCCGCCGGAGCCGTTGTTGTTTTTTACGCCGAGTGTCAGAGCGGCAGATCGTTTACCGTCACCGCGCCCTTCTCCAGCTTCAACTCGGAGGTCAGCGCTTGCTTGTCGGCCTTCAGATAACCCATCAGGGTCAGCTGATCGAGCATGGGGGCCAGTTGCGGCACCGCCTTGCCCAGCTTGTCGCTGAGGCTGGCATGCAGCATGCCGGAGAGGGCCTGCATGCCCGCGTCGCTGTTGAACAGCTGCTCCAGCGAGGTGGAGGCCAGCTTCACGTCCCCCTTCATGGTCACCGCCTCACCGTTGAGCTTGGCGCTGAGATCGGCCAGTTCAAGGGTCGCGCCACGTTTGAGCATCTTGTCCAGCGCCTGCTGGATGGCGGCATCTTCAACCCCCTTGCCACCGGCGGCCTGCAGCCCCTGATACCCTTCCAGATCCAGACCGTTGAGGTTGACCGCCAACTTGCTGTCGGTCACCGCCAGCGTGTCGGTCTCGTTCTCCAGATCCAGCTTGGCAATTTTCATCTGATAGCTGCTGGAGAGGGTCTGGGCATCATCACCAGTCAGCTGAGTCTCGGTGGTCATCCCCTGCAGGGCGACCTTGACGCTGTCAGGCAGTTGTACCGTGAGGGCCGAGAGGGTCATCTCGCTCTGGGGCGAGAGGAGCACACCGCTGATCTCGGCAATGTCGGCACTCCCTTTCAGATCGGCCAGCACCAAGTCCATCTTGCTCTGCTCTTCGTGAACCGTCATCCCCTGCCAGGTCATGGTGAGGTGACCATTCCCCTCCAGATTGCCGTGGAACTCGCCGCTCAGGGGCAGGAAGCTGAACTCGTCCAGCCCCTGTTTGATCTTGAATTCATTAGCCCAGAAACGGCTGCTGTTACCCTGGGTCCAGAGACTGGTGACCGACTCCAGACCGAGTTCCCACTGCTCCATGCCCAGTGCAGTGAAAACCGGCGCTAGCGTGCCATTATGGGTATCGAGCAGGAAGTGGCTCTTGATGTAGAGCGGCAGGATCTGGCTCTTGACCACCAGTTGCAACTCGATGGGCTGACTGCCCTCCAGCTCGCTGTCAATTGCAGCCAGCTCCTCCGGCGTCACCACGACCTTCAGGACCCCGTCACGGGTGAAGAGGCTGCTGCTACCCGGCTGCCACTGCATGTCGATACCGGTCTCTTGCTCTACCTTGGCGATCTGCTCCGCCATGATGTTGTCGAAGCTGTTGCCCGTGTACCAGCACGCAGCCAGACCACCACCTACCAGTGCCGCACCCACGGCGAGGGCCACTATCTTTTTCATATATCCATGTGTCTCCAGGGAGTTGTCACTGCACTCTACGGGGCGGACTCGGGGCTAGGCAAGTCCAATCAGATGGCGAGTCCACTTTCTTGCGGCTCGCCACAACATCACAGCAAGGGGCTGAAGAGATAGAAGATGTTCTCCATCGCCTTCTTGTACCAAGGGCGGGCCTGCCATTGGGCCAGGGTCATCGGGGTGGCTTCCGCCATATAGCCCTGTACCAGCCGGGTCATCTGGGCCACGAACGAGGGGTTATCCACCAGCAGGGTCACCTCGAAGTTGAGCCAGAGGCTGCGCCGATCCAGATTGACCGTCCCCACCAGCGCGAAGTCATCATCCACCAGCACGCTCTTGGTATGGAGCAGACCGGCATCGTAGCGGTAGATCTCCACCCCGGCAGCCAGCAGCTCCTCCATAAAGGCGTTGCAGGCGTAATTGGCCATGATGGAGTCATTTCGTGCCGGCAACACCAGCTGCACCTGTACCCCGCGCGCCGCTGCCGAGCTGAGTGCAGCCGCCAGCGGATCGTCGGGTACAAAGTAAGGGGTCGTCAGCACCAGATGGCTGCGTGCCTGATAGATGGCCAGCAGCAGGCTCTGCTGGATGCAGTCGCCGCCGACGAAGGGGCCGGACGGGATCAGCTGGGCGCGGTAGTTGGTCTGGGGCCAGGCTTCCGGCTCATGCTGCAGACTGTCGAGCAGCCGCTCGCCGGTCTCCATCTCCCAATCCCAGACGAAGATCGACCACATCAGCGGCACCATGGGCCCCTGCACCCGGATCATGATGTCGACCCACTGGCCGACCCCTGCATCCTGCTTGAAGAAACGGGGATCCACCATGTTCATGGAGCCGGTGTAACCCACCCTGTCATCGATCACCACCAGCTTGCGGTGCATCCGCAGATCCTGACGCTGGAACAGAATGCGCCAGGCGCCGACCGGCAGCACCTCCACCAGCTTGACCCCCGCCTTGCGCAGCTTTTTGGGCCAGTGGGAGCGGAAGAACTGTTTACTGCCCACCGAATCGAGCAACAAGCGACAATCCACGCCGCGTTGCGCCACTTCAATCAGCGCCTCGCACACCTCGTCGGCATCGCCGCCCGGATGCCAGATGTAGAATTCCAGATAGCAGGAGAGCGTCGAGCGACGGATATCCTGGGCAATCTCGCGCAAGATCCAGTCCGGCTTGTTGAGCAAGGTCATGCGGTTGCCGGAGAGCATCGGCATGGCGAGCCGTCCCTGGATCAGATCGTGCAGCGGCTGTGCCTTGGCGCCCACTTCGCAGCAGTGCTGCGGGAACAGACGGGCCAGTTGGCGGATCCAGATGGCATAAGGGCGATACATGGCCTGGGCGCGCTCGGCACGGCGGCGCCCCAGCTTTATTTCACCAAACAGCACATAGAAGCCCACCCCGGCAAACGGAATGGCATAGATCAGCGCCAGCCAGGCCAGCGACACTCCGATGGGACGGCGTTTCATCACCACCCGAAACGACACACCGGTGACAATCACGGTATGAAAAAGCAGTAGCAGCCAACCCAGAAAACGGGAAAACAGCAGTTGAAGATCGTGTTCCAGACCGTTAAACAACGGGGACTCCTTCTAATCGACAAACAGCGCGGTGGGCAGACCCCAACCGGCCAGGATGGTATGCTGTAAGGCAAATCCATTCTATCAGGTCGCACGCATGATCCTGCAATCTATGCTGCTCAGCCTGGCCATGCTAGGCCAAGGCTCATATGACATCAATGAGCAACAGATAAACCAGTACCTGCAATCTCAGGTGCAAGTCGACAAACAGCTGGAGCTGCCGGGCATCATCAAGGCCCATGTGACGCTTGAGCAGAGCGATGTCCAGATCGGTCGCCAACGCCCCGATACCGCCCGGGTCTATGGCAAGGGCAAGCTCAAAATCGCCCTGCCAGACAATACCGAATATGACGCCCGCCTGCAGATGACCTATGAGGCGAGACCCCGCTATGACAAGAGCCAGAGCGCGCTGTTTCTCGATAACATGAAGCTGGTGGAGTACAAGCTGGAGCCGGAGGCGGCCGAGAAGAAGTTCGGACTGATGCTCAACATGCTGCTGCAGAGTATGGAGAAGCGGCTCGAGACCAAACCGGTCTACAAACTCAATGACAAGGATCCGGATCAGGCCTGGCTGAAGGAGAATCTGCTGGGGCTGGAGCTGTCACCGGGCAAGATCCACCTGCTGACCAAACCGCGCTAAACCGCTCAATTCAGGAGGGGCTGGGTGGTATCCCGTACCAGCAGCTCCACCTGATAACCCTGCTGCTGCTGCCGCTCGTAGAGGGAGAAAAGCGACCCGCTCAATTGATTGAGGGGCATATCGGCAAACCCGGCCTTGAGATAGAAAGGCTTCTCGAAGGGCAGCGCCTGACAGACCACAGGTTTGTCCAACAGATCGTGACAGGCGTGCTGCAGCAGCCGTGACCCCAATCCCAGCGACTGGTAGTGGGGCAACAGGCGAAAGCCGCACAGATGGTAAAACTCCTCCTCGTCCCGCAACCGTACCGCCCCCACCAGCCAGTGAGCATCACGCACGACAAAGATCCGCTCGGCCAGATCCGGCACATAGTGGGAAAACGTCGTCTCGTAATAGTCCCTGATAAGGGAGAGGTCGGCGTCGCAGTACTCTTCGAAAGTGAGTTCCATCGCCAGCTTGCTTGTCACAGACAAATCCTTTGATAATCAGTTATTAGTGCCAGATACGGTGCGCTAATCCGACCACATGACGCCAGCACGATAGCATGCCTTTCGTCAACAAAAAAGCGGACGTCGCAGGCAGCTTGCTTACCCGGAGGAAGAGGCCATGACCCACCGCCTGACGGCCAAAACCGTGCTTTATGATGACAATCCTTTATTGCGGCGGATACTTTGATCCCGGTCACCGAATCGGATCATTTGCCCCCTGTTGGCCGCTTGTTCTGCCCTCGTCATGATGCTTTACTCAACATGGTCATCACAAGAAGGAGTATTAGGGTTGAAAGCATGGATGCTGGCAGGCCATATGTTGTTGATCCCCCTGAGCGGATTGAGCCAGACTCCCCCCCCCGCGGAGGTGATCTTCCTGACCGCCGCTCCCTCCCCCTTGCGTCCGGTCAAAGATGCCACTCCCGTCCCACAACCCGACACCGCTCAAACGACGGCAGTCGCCACCAACGGCAAGAAGCAGATCCAGGTCTATAAATCGGTGCAACAAAACGGGGTGGTTCGCTACTCCGACATGGCGCCCGAACAGGGCCATTACGAGCTGCTGCTGTTCAACGACTGCTTCGCCTGCGACCCCAAATCCAGCGTCAACTGGCAGACCACAGGGCTGTTTCTCTATGACTATGCCAGCACCATCAAGGCGGCCGCCAAAACCTATCAGGTTGAGCCGGCGCTGATCCGGGCGCTGATCCATGCGGAATCCGCTTTCAATCCTCTTGCGGTCTCCCGCAAGGGAGCGATGGGTCTGACCCAGCTGATGCCCGCCACGGCGCGGGAGCTGGGGGTCGGCAATGCCTTGCTGGCGGAACAGAATATTTTCGGCGGGGTGAAATACCTGGCGGGACTGCTCAAGCAGTATGACGGCAACATTGCGCTGGCGACCGCGGCCTACAACGCCGGGGCGGGCGCCGTACAAAAACATGGCGGCATCCCACCCTATGCGGAAACGCGCGCTTATGTGGAGCGCGTCCAGTTGCTCCATCAGCGCTACAAAGAGATGCTGCAGGCCAAGGGACTCTGACGTTTGGCTTGGTGAGTTCTCTTATCTCACTCCTCCAGAAGCAAAAAACACGCCCGCAGGCGTGTCGATACCACACTTTGTTTCGCAAATGATTACTTCTGCTCAGTCGCCACCAGGCGATAAGCCAGCGCACCCAGAATGGCACCGACAATCGGGGCAACCCAGAACAGCCACAGCTGGCTGATAGCCCAGTCACCGACAAACAGCGCAACACCGGTACTGCGGGCCGGGTTGACCGAGGTATTGGTCACCGGAATGCTGACGAGGTGGATCAGGGTCAGGCACAGACCGATGGCGATCGGCGCGAAACCGGCAGGCGCACGGCTATCAGTGGCGCCCATGATGACGAACAGAAAGAAACCGGTCATCACCACTTCACACACCAGTGCGGCAGTCAGGCTATAACCACCCGGAGAGTGCTCACCGTAGCCGTTGGAAGCAAAACCGGCAGAGAGATCAAACCCGGCCTGACCGCTGGCAATCACGTAAAGCACGGCAGCGGCGGCAATGCCACCCAACACCTGCGCCACGATGTAAGGCAGTACACCGGATGCCGGAAAACGGCCACCCGCCCACAGACCGACGGTCACGGCAGGATTGAGGTGGCAACCGGAGATATGGCTGATGGCAAACGCCATGGTCAGCACGGTCAGACCGAAAGCCAGCGAGACCCCCAGCAGACCAATCCCGACGTGAGGGAAGGCTGCAGCCAGCACGGCACTGCCGCACCCGCCCAATACCAGCCAGAAAGTGCCCATAAACTCAGCAGCAACAGGTTTCACATTATTTCTCCCATTTGAGATAACACCGAACAAGACCCGAGAAGGGCCCATGCTTGAACAAGCGCAGCATTATGGGAGTGTGAGTCCAGATTGCGAACCCGGCAGGCAGGGATCACTGAATGTGATGTTCGTCACAATTAGTTGATTAGATAAGAGATTTATCATTAAGACAGCTGGCTGCACATCTCATGCCCAAGGGCGTCATGCGACAACTTGTGACACCATTTAGCTCGAGTGCTCATCCCTTGAACGATAAAAACGGAGGCGTGGTCAGTCTCCTGCAGGGGCAAAACGGCTGACAACCTGCCCCTGATGCTCAATCCACTCCATAAACATGGCGACGGGACGGGCATAGACCTGACCATCCTGCTCGGATTGATAAATGACCAGCTGCTCCTGGGTTTCGGTATGCAAAGCCAGGGCAAGCACTTGATAGTAACCCCCCTTGAAGTGGCGATAGCGGCCTGGAACGGGTGCTTGCATGGGAAAACCTCGCAGAAGTGAACACCGATGAGCGAACCACATAAAGATGACACCATGAGTGCCAGTCAACTCATCGAAAAGGGGGACGAAGACGATTTTTTACACAAGCCAATCGTGCCACAGGATCCGGATATTGCAACACAGTCAAGCAGCTTTGTTAATTCGTTCCCCATGTTTCACTAGTTAACCTTGGTTGGCACCAAAGATTGTGCTGAATTTAACGTTCTAGCAACCCTGTTTTAGGGCTAAAAATCAGGGAATTCTTCTAAAAGGAGGATTGTTCTAGCATTCAATTCTGTGAAGAATAGGGGAAAAGAAATTTGATACTAAAAATCGCCTTTTTCGCCAACGCGTCCCTGTGGGGAAGGAATCACACTCACCATGTTCACAATCGACAAGTCGCACAAGCTCGACGATGTCTGCTATGACATCCGCGGCCCGGTGCATAAAGAAGCTCGCCGTCTCGAAGACGAAGGCCACCGCATTCTCAAGCTCAACATCGGCAACCCGGCCCCGTTCGGCTTTGATGCGCCGGAAGAGATCATCAAGGATGTGATCCTCAACATGCCCCAGAGCCAAGGCTACTGCGACTCCAAAGGGCTCTTCTCCGCCCGCAAGGCGGTGATGCAGTACTACCAGCAAAAAGGGATGCGCAAGGTCGATATCGATGACATCTATATCGGCAACGGCGCCAGCGAGCTGATCGTGATGGCGATGCAGGCGCTGCTCAACAACGGCGACGAGATGCTGGTGCCCTCCCCCGACTACCCGCTCTGGACTGCTGCCGTCACTCTCTCCGGTGGCCATGCGGTGCACTATCGCTGCGACGAAGGGGCTGACTGGTATCCGGACCTCGACGACATCCGCGCCCGCATCACCCCGCGCACCCGCGGCCTGGTGCTGATCAACCCCAACAACCCGACCGGTGCTGTCTACGGCAGCGAGTTCCTGCTGGAGGTGATCGAGATCGCCCGCCAGCACAACCTCATCATCTTCGCCGACGAGATCTACGACAAGATTCTCTACGACGATATCTCCCACACCAGCGTCTGCACCCTGTGCGACGATGTGATGGTGGTGACCTTCAACGGCCTCTCCAAGGCCTACCGTGCCTGCGGCTTCCGTCAGGGCTGGATGGTCATCACCGGTCCCAAGGGCCGTGCCCGCGGTTATATCGAAGGGCTGGAGATGCTGGCCTCCATGCGGCTGTGTGCCAACGTGCCGATGCAGCACGCCATCCAGACTGCACTCGGCGGCTATCAGAGCATCAACGAGCTGATCCTGCCGGGCGGCCGCCTGCGCAAGCAGCGGGACAAGGCGTGGGAGCTCTTGAACGAGATCCCCGGGGTCTCC
This sequence comes from Aeromonas sp. Y293-4, assembly GCF_027705905.1. NCBI lineage: Bacteria > Pseudomonadati > Pseudomonadota > Gammaproteobacteria > Aeromonadales > Aeromonadaceae > Aeromonas > Aeromonas sp. Y293-4. The sequence goes on from NZ_JAPDCI010000001.1 coordinate 429,280, forward strand.
TGCGTCAAACCCAAGGGGGCGCTCTACATGTTCCCGCGCCTTGATCCCAAGGTGTATGACATCCGCGACGATCAGAAGATGGTGTTCGACCTGCTGCAACAGGAGAAGCTGCTGCTGGTACAGGGCACCGGCTTCAACTGGCCGGCGCCGGATCACTTCCGGCTGGTGTTTCTGCCCCGCGAAGAGGAGCTGGAGGATGCCATCGGCCGCCTCGCCCGCTTCCTCAAGGGCTACAAGCAGTAAGCAAGGCTCATGAAAAAGGCTCCCGCGGGAGCCTTTTTGTTATCTGTGGTTTTATCCGTGCCATCAGCCGTGCAGCAGGGCACCGGCCACCAGCACCGCCATGGTGATGAGGGCTACGCCGATGATAAAGGGCAGCACCCAGCGCACGAAGCGATCGTAGGGGATCTTGGCGAGCGCCAGCCCCGCCACCAGATGGGCGGCGGTAGGGGCGAACAGGTTGATCCAGCCGGAGGCGGACTGATAGGCGGTGATCACCAGATCCCGGGAGATGCCGGAGAAGTCAGCCAGCGGCCCCATCAGCGGCATGGAGACAGTCGCCAGCCCCGAGGTGGAGGGGATAAAGAAGCTCAGGATGATGTGCACCAGATAGGCCATCAGGATGAAGACCGATGAGGAGAGCCCGGTCACCAGCCCTTCGGCCCAGTGCAAAATGGTGTCGATGATGACGCCCTGCTCCATCACCACATAGATACCGCGCGCCACCGCCACCACCAGTGCCACCCCGATCAGATCCCGCGCGCCATTGAGGAAGGTCGCCACATAGTTGGACTCGGGCATCCGGTTGATCAGCGCAATCAGGATGGAGGCACTGAAGAACAGGGTGGAGAGCTCGTCAAACCACCAGCCAAAGGTGGGCAGCACGCCGATCCCCAAATCCGACCAGGGCACCACCGCATAGATCATCAGCAGGAAGGTGCCGAAGAAGACCAGCATGGTGAGTTTCTGCTTGCCGGTGAAGGCGAGGTTGCCGCTCTTCATCTGGGAGAACTCGTCGTCATAGACGATATCGGCCAGCACGGAGCGGGACTTGTCCTGCTGTACCTGCTTGGCGTAACGCATCACGAACCAGGAGGCGAAGATCACCAGCAGCAGCCACTGCACAACCCTAAGGCCAATCCCCTCACCGATGGGAATACCGGCAAAGCCCGAGGCGATACCGGTGGCAAACGGGTTGACGGTGGAGGCGAGCACCCCGACCCCGGAGCCAAGCAGGATAATGCCCGCCGCCACCATGCGATCGAAGCCCGCCGCCATCATCACCGGCACGATCAGCGCCCAGAAGGCTACCGTCTCCTCCGCCATGCCGAAGGTGGAGCCGCCGAGGGCAAACAAGGCGATCAACACGGGAATTAGCAGCCGCTCACGCCCGGCAAAGCCACGCACAATGGCCCCCACCCCGGCATCAAGCGCACCGCTCTGCATGGTCACCGCGAGAAAACCACCGATGATGAGCACGAACAGCGCCACGTCGGCCGCCTTGTGAAAGCCCTGAATGGGGGCCTTGAGCACCTCGAACACCCCCTGCGGGTGGGCGGGTAACTCGGTGTAGCTGCCGGGTATAGGCAACAGCCGCTCGTCGCCGCTGTAATCGGCCACGGCCGCTGCAGCCACCGGCTGCTGGGTCTTGGCGGTGACATAGTCATATTTGCCCGCTGGCAGCACCCAGGTAAGGGCGGCCATCAGCGCGATGATGATGAAAAGCAGGGTATAAACTGTGGGGAGTTGGCGCTTCTTGGGCGCCTCGTTTGGAGTGGTCATAGCTTCCGTACCTCGGCAATGCCGTCTGTGATCCGATCAGCGCAAGACTAGCGGGTTTGATATGGGAAAAAGGTGATCGCTGATAATAAAATTCCGCAAACTAGCGGAATGTTTGCCAAAAAAACAGGGCCCCGCGGGGCCCCGTTTTCACTTGAGTCAGACTCAGAGCTCGACCACGTCGAATTTCACGTCCGGATTTACATCCGCATCGTAATCGACCTCGTCCAGACCGAAACCGAACAGGCGCAGGAACTCCTGCTTGTAGCCAGTGTAATCGGTCAATTCTGAGAGGTTTTCGCTGGTGATGGATGGCCACAGGTCGCGGCAGGTCTGCTGTACGTCTTCGCGCAGTTCCCAGTCATCCATGCGGATGCGAGCCTGATCGTCCAGCGCCATGTCGGACGCGTAGAGACGGGTGCGCATCATGCGATCCACCTGCTCCATACACCCCTCGTGAATGCCCTTATCCTTCATGATCTTGAAAGCCATGGAGATATAGAGCGGCATCACCGGAATGGCGGAAGAGGCCTGGGTTACCACGGATTTCAGCACGGCCACGTGAGCGGTGCCGCCCTTGGCGGCCAGATCGCCACGGATGGCGGCAGCGGCGCGGTCCAGATCTTCCTTGGCGCGACCCAGAGTGCCATGCCAGTAGATTGGCCAGGTCAGATCGGTACCGATGTAGGAGTAAGCCACGGACTTGGCGCCGTCAGCCAGCACGCCGGCATCACGCAGGGCAGCCATCCACAGCTCCCAATCCTGACCGCCCATGACGGTGATGGTGTTCTGGATCTCTTCCTCGTTCGCCGGCTCGACGGTGGCGGTGATGATCTGGTCCTTGTTGGTATCGATGGCGGTGGTGGTGTAGACCTCACCGATCGGTTTGAGGGCAGAGCGCACCACTTCGCCGGTTTCCGGCATCTTGCGCACCGGAGAGGCCAGGGAGTAGACCACCAGATCAATCTGACCCAAATCCTGCTTGATAAGCTCGATCACCTTGGCGCGGCACTCGTTGGAGAAGGCATCGCCGTTGACGCTCTTGGCGTAGAGGCCCGCCTCTTTGGCTGCCTTGTCGAAGGCGGCAGAGTTGTACCAGCCAGCGGTACCGGTCTTGGACTCGGTGCCCGCTTTTTCAAAGAAGACGCCGAGGGTGGCGGCGCCGCTACCGAAGGCAGCCGCAATCCGGGAGGCCAGGCCATAACCGGTGGAAGCGCCGATCACCAGCACCTTCTTGGGACCATTCTCGATGGTGCCCTTGGCCTTGGTATAAGCGATCTGGCGACGAACATTGGCTTCACAACCGACCGGATGAGTGGTGGTGCAGATAAAGCCGCGAACCTTGGGTTTGATGATCATATGGGGTCTCGGATCCGTTTAATGGATGAAATCGGTGCATAAGATACCTCATCTTGCCGCGATAAGGTGCTCTGATGTGTTGAACTGCTGCAAAAATGGGCATCCGATGGTGGCAATCATGGTCCATGCCATGGTGCCACCTCATGGCAACTAGCAGGCAATGCGGGTGATGTGGCCATCCTGCAGCTTATAGAAGGCATCTTGCGGCAACTCCTGTGACCAGGTCGCCTCATAGCCGAGATCGGCATAGACGCCGCGCAGGATGGCACCGAGCAGACCGTGGGAGATAACGATGGCCCGCTCGGCGATGGCGGGATCCTGCAACCACTGGTGTGCCCGGCGCTGAATGCTCTCGAAGCTCTCGGCCCCCGGTGCCTGCAGATACCAGTCCCCCTTGCCGGTATCGAGCTCGGGGTGGGCAAGAGGCAGCGCAGGTATCTGGCAGCTCTCCCACTCCCCCATCCCCAGCTCCATCAAGCGATCGTCCCAGATGATGTGATCCGCTGACAGCCCCAGCTGCTCGCACACCAGCAGCGCAGTCTGACGGGCGCGACCGAGCGGGCTGGCATAGACGGTCCAGCGGGCGGGATCCGCCAACTCGTCGGCAAGCCGCCGCCCCATGGCGATGGCTTGCGCCTCACCCTTGTCGGTCAGATCGGAGTTGCAACGCCCCTGCAGACGCTGCTCGGCATTGAAGCGAGTCTGGCCATGGCGCAGCAGATAGATGAGTCGAGACATGATTTCTCCAGCACGTTCAGAGAGATAGAAAAATAAAGGGGGAAGATGATAACAGATGAGCCCGAAGGATGGCCCAAACAGAGAGGCTGAAGCGGGCGTAAAAAACGGGTCAAGGCTGACCCGTTTGCTGCCAATTTGGCCAGAGTGTATCGGCTCAGCCCTTCTTGATCTCCCGCAGATAGCGGTAGATGGAGTGGACCGAGATCCCGAGCTGGCGCGCCGCAATCTGGGCACTGTCTTTTAACTCGAAGATCCCCATGTCGTGCAGCTGGTTGACGATGACCCGTGTCTTCTGGGATGGGGGAACAGCCTCGTTGCCGCGCACCTCGGCACTGACGGTGTCAATGGTGCTGTTGAGCGCTTCGTCGATGTTGCGGGCGAACACCTCCGGGGTGGCATGGCTCTCGTGGGGATGCATGCACTCCGGCATCATGGTCCGTAGCACGGATTGCAGCGGGGCATCCATGTCGCTGTTGATACAGAGCAACCCGATGGCTCTGTGCTCCCCGTTGCGGATCACGGTAGTGATGGAGCGCAGGGTCTTGCCGGTGGCGCACTTGGTCATGTAGGGACTGGAGATATCCTGCCCGCTCTTGAGCTTCATCATCGCCAGGTTGGTGATGGGGGCGCCGACACTGCGGCCGGTGATATGGCCGTTGGCAATCTTGACGATCGAGGGATTGCGCGCATCCAGACTGTGGAGCAGCACTTCGGTGTGCTGACCATACATGGCGGCGATGCCGTCCACAATGTTCTCCATCGACTTGAGGATCTCAAAATCGCTCGGACTCAACTCTTGCAGCTTCACAATGGGACCTTCTTGCAAGGGTTGCTGCCGGGCAATGGGTGTCGGGCAGCAACCAACAGGGACATCAGGCGGACATGATATCAATAATGGTGCTGTCTGTGGCAGACATGCCCTCCTTCACCATCTGACCGACGTTGCGGATGGTCTGATCCACGTCGCCGGCGACGATCCCCTGCCCCGACACCGAGTGGCTGTTGAGAGCCATCAGGAAGCCGCGCACCGCCGCGCCGGAGGAGGTACTCACCTTCATGGCACAGGAGGCCTTCGCCCCGTCACATACCATACCGGCACTGTCGCTCAGCACGTTCTGGATGGCGAAGCAGGATTGCTCGAAGCTGCCGCCCGCCAGATAGACCATGGCCATTGAGGCGGCCGCGCTGGTCACGGTATTGCCACAGAAGGCCGACAGCGGCGGATAGTGGGACTTGATATAGATGGCGCCCAGATGGCTCATGATGAGGGCGCGAGCCAGCTGCTCTTCGCTGGCCGCAAAGCGCTCGGCAATTACCATCACCGGAATGGTGGCGGCAATGCCCTGGTTGCCGCTGCCGAAGTTGCTCATGGCTGGCAGGGTCGCCCCCCCCATGCGGGCATCGGAGGCGGCCGCCGTCATCATCACGATGCGGTTCATCACATCCTCACCGATTAGACCGGCATTGATGTTCTGCTGCATGGTGCGGCCAATCTCCAGGCCATAGGGGTTGTTCATCCCCTCGGCGGAGAGCTTGCCGTTAAGCTCGGAGGCTTTGAGGATGAACCTGATCTGCTCGAACTCCACCTGGGTGGCGAACTCGTAGATGGCGGCGATGCTGATATCGACGCCATCGCAGATGGAACCGGTGGCGCCGCCCTGGCTCTGATCGGCGGTGAAGGTCACCTCGCCATCGCGGCGCTGCTCGACGATGCGGGTATGACCGCCGCAGAGGGTCACTTCGGCGCTGTGCTCTTCACCCTTGTCATCAGAGCCATAAACGGTCACGCGGCAGAAGATAAACTCGGGGGCGGCGGTGCGGCTCACCTGCACCTTGCCGGCATCGATCAGCTGCTGGGCACGCTCCACCTGTGCTGGCTGGATCGCGGCCAGCACTTCCAGCCCGGCGTCGGCGTTACCGCCGATGGCACCGGCCGCGGCCGCAATGGCCAGACCGATCTTGCCGGTGCCCGGCACATAGACACCCATCGAGTTTTTATAGAGATTGTCCGACACCGCAACCTCGAGGCGACCGGGCTCACAGCCCAGTTGCCGAGCGGCGACAGCCGCGGCATAAGCGGCGGCGATTGGCTCGGTACAACCCAGCGCTGGTTTGACAACCTGTTGAATAATCTGCAGATACTGCTGCCACGCTTGTTTCATCACTTGAACCTTTTTATCAGCATTAACGAGCGATATGGGCGATCGCTTCCACTTCAACCTTGACGCCCATCGGCAGATCCTTCACTGCGAAGCAGCTGCGCGCCGGACAATCTTTCTGGAAATAGGCTTTATAGACCTCGTTGAACGCGGCAAAATCGCTGATCTCGGCGAGGTAGCAGGTGGTTTTGAGCACGGTATCCAGCGAGCCGCCAGCGGCTTCCAGCACGGATTTCAGGTTTTCCAGTGACTGGCGGGTCTGGGCGGCAATCCCCCCTTCCACCACACCACCCTGCTGCTTGCAGACCGGCAACTGACCGGAGGTAAAGATAAGGTCGCCATAGGCAGTGCCGTGGCTGTAGGGACCGATAGCGTCAGGTGCCGCTGTTGCCGTGATGATGCGTTTCATATAGCCACTCCTGTTTGTGCAATTTTTTTTGCAATCATGAATTTCATTCCGTTCAACATTATTTGCTTTTTATTTTATCCATTCAACAAAAAGATACAAAAATGGCGTTTAAAGGCACCTTTCGGCCTCAATATAAACCGTGATCACCATCCTGATTTGAACAAAAGTACTCTTATGGGCATTGTTTATGACAGTTTCATTCAACTATATTTGCACCGCTTTCCCACATCCCTACAAAAAAGAAGGTTTTAATGGACGCGCATAGCACTACACTCGCCAGCCCCGTGATGGGCACGCTGGAATGGAAAGAAGCGGTTCGCTTCGACAGCACCGACTGGGGCTGGATCATCATGAGCATCGGCATGGCCATCGGCGCAGGGATCGTCTTCCTGCCGGTACAGGTGGGTCTGATGGGTTTGTGGGTCTTTCTGCTCTCGGCGGTGATCGGCTACCCCGCCATGTATATGTTCCAACGCCTCTTTATCAACACCCTGGCCACCTCGCCGGAGTGCAAGGATTACCCCAGCGTCATCACCGGCTACCTTGGCAAGAACTGGGGTGTGCTGCTCGGCGCGCTCTACTTCGTGATGCTGGTGATCTGGGTCTTCGTCTACTCCACCGCCATCACCAATGACAGCGCCTCCTTCCTGCAGAGCTTCGGCGTCACCGACGGCCTGCTCTCCGAAAACCCGCTCTACGGTCTGGTGCTGATATGCGGTCTGGTAGCTCTGGCCTCGCGCGGCGAGAACCTGCTGTTCAAGATCTCCACCTTTATGGTGCTGACCAAGATCAGCGTGGTGGCCGTGCTCGGCCTGATGATGATGGACAAGTGGGATGCGGCCAACATCACCGCCATGCCCGCTGCCGGTGACTGGATGAAGGATGCCATCATCATGCTCCCCTTCACCCTCACCTCCATCCTCTTTATCCAGAGCCTGAGCCCCATGGTGATCTCCTACCGCTCGCGGGAAAAGTCGCTGGAAGTGGCTCGCTTCAAGGCGATGCGCGCCATGAATATCGCCTTCGGCATCCTGTTCGTGGTGGTGTTCTTCTACGCGGTCTCCTTCACTCTTGCCATGGGCCACGATCAGGCGGTTAAAGCCTCCGAGGAGAACATCTCTGCGCTGGCCATGGTAGCCCAGGGGATGCCCGGCCAGACCCTCAAGCTCCTGAGCCTCACCCTCAACATCTTTGCGGTAATGACCGCCTACTTCGGCGTTTACCTCGGTTTCCGTGAAGCCTGTCAGGGTCTGGCGATGAACCTGCTGCGCCGCGTCCTGCCGGAAAACCGCATCAATAAAGGATTGGTAGGCAAAGGGATCATGGTGTTTACCGTCATGCTCTCCTGGGGGGCCATCGTGCTCAACGCACCGGTACTAAGCTTCACCTCCATCTGCAGCCCCATCTTCGGCATGGTGGGTTGCCTCATCCCGGCCTATCTGGTCTATCAGGTACCGGCGCTGCACAAGTACAAGGGCACTTCTCTTTACATCATCATCGTCACCGGCCTGCTGCTCTGCGTCTCGCCCTTCCTGGCGTTCAACTGATCGGTTTCCCCCTATCGACCACGGGTCACCTTCGGGTGGCCCGTTTTCTATTGGCTCGGCTGACGGCGCCCCCGCCCGGAAGTAAAAAGCCAAGGGGATCACAACTTGCAACCGGCCATCACCCAAGGGAAGCCGCTCGGAGTACTATTCAGGCAACACGAATCACGCCCGCACTCAGGTATCGAGGCTTAACATGAAATGGATTTTCAACCCCGCCATCCGGTTGGGCAACCAGCTCTCCTTCAAATACAAATTCCTGCTCTGGTCCTGCCTGATGCTGCTGCCACTGGCGTACAGCATGACCAATCTGCTGGGGCGGCTGCAGGATGACAACGTCCAGGCCAACCGCGAGCTGGCGGGAGTGGTCAATCTCGCCCCCGTGCCCGCCATCGAGCAGGCCCTGCTTAACCATCGCAATCTGGTGACCCGTCACGCCCATGAGGTGGATCCGGTCGGTGATGATCAGGTCAAGGCAGCCGCACAAGCCGTTGATCAGAGCCTGCAAGCCTTTGCCGACACCCGCCAGAACAACCCCTCCTTTGAGGTGATCAAACAGGGCTGGGCCGCCCTGCAGGGCGAAGCGGGCAAGCTGGAAGTGGAGCAGAGCAACCTGCGCCACGACAAGCTGCTGACCGAGGTGCGCCACCTCTACAAGCACATTACCGCCAGTAGCAGCCTGATCCAGGATCCGGCGCTCGGTACCTACTACATGGTGATCCTCGCCAGTGAGCGGTTGCCGCAGCTGCGCGACCTGCTGGCTCAGGTGCGGGATCGCGCCGCCACCATCGCCGACTTCGGCCTGTTTCAGGCTGAGGGCTACAGCGGCCTGCGTTTTCGTCTCGACCTTATCAGCGCCACTCTGCAAGAGCTGGAGGCCGATCTGACCCTGCTCTACCAGATTGAACCGGCCTACCGCGCCGAGCTGGGTCAGCAGACCGATGCTCTGATACAGCTGGTGCGTCAGGGGGTCGAGACCATGGAAAACAAGATGATGAAGGATCAACTGATGCAGCTCTCCACCAAGGAGGTGCAAGCGCTGGGGGATAAAATGGACGAGGCTATCACCGCGCTGGCAGGCCAGGTACGCCAGCGGCTGGAGGCCGATCTGCGTCAGCGGCTGGCCGCCAACCAGCGTCACTTCTGGTGGGTCACCGCACCTCTGACCGCCAGCTTGCTGCTCTACCTCTACCTGATGATCGGCGCCTATCTCTCCCTGCGCGAAACCGTAGCGCGAGTGCGTGATATCGCCGCCCGGGTCAACACCCAGGATCTCAGCCAGCATATCGAGATCGTTGGTCTGGACGAACTGGCCGCCATCAGCCGGGATTACAACGTGACCCTGGAGACCCTGCGCACCCTGATGCTGCGAGTGCGGGAGAATGGCGTCACAGTAGTGGAGAGCGCCACCGAGATCGAAGCGCGTACCTGCCGCTCGCAGGAGGTGATTGCCGATCAGCAAGGGGAGACCCATCAGGTCGCCACCGCCATCAAGGAGCTGGCCGCCACCTCACAAGACATGGCGGGCAACGCCCTGCAAGCGGCCCGCATGACCCAGGAGGCGCAGAACGTGGTCGGTCAGGGCGAGGATGTGGTGGAGCGCACCATCAAGGCCATCGACCATATCAACCGCGAAGTGCTGCGCACCGCCGACACCATAGGCCAGCTGGAACAGCAGTGCAGCCAGATTGGCGGCGTCATCAGCGTGATCCGCGGTATCGCCGAACAGACCAACCTGCTGGCCCTCAACGCTGCCATCGAAGCGGCCCGGGCCGGTGAGCAGGGTCGCGGCTTTGCGGTGGTGGCCGACGAGGTGCGATCTCTTGCCAACCGCACCCAGGGGGCTACCGTCGAGATCCAGCAGATGATTGAACAGCTGCAATCCGGCGCCCGCGCCTCGGTCACCGCCATGTCGGCGGCCAGCCATGAAGCGCAGGAGGGGGTCGGGCTGGCGCAGGAGGCAAAACAGGCTTTCGGCGCCATCACCGAGAAGGTGGATCGGATGGTCGATACCAACGCCATCATCGCCAGCGCCATCGAGCAGCAGGGCGCAGTGGTCAACGAGATCGAACGCAACGTGGTGCGCATCTCGGATGGCAGCGACGAGGCGCTGCAAGTAGCCAACGCCGCCCGCGATGCCGCCCGCCAGATCCACCAGCTCACCGAACAGCTGCGCGCCATGGTACAGAGCTTCGTGCTGTAACAGAGCGCTGACAAGCCGGGCTCAAAGTGAGCCCGGCATTATCCCGGTCTTGCCCCTGCCCACAACATCTCGGTTGCTCGGATCATCCAGAAAATCTCTGCGACCCACTTGCCGGGCAGATGCCAACAAAGTAGTCTCGAACGAAAACAAAATGCGGCATTCCCGACACGCACGGTCTGCGACGTCGAGGCAAGCGAGCCACAGATTAAACACAGCGTCACGTCATTTATCACCCGCTTCAAGCGAGGATTTACCCATGGCCAGATACCAGTTTTTTAGCATTCCGGCGTCCAATCGGCAGCAATACACCTTTATCGACATGGCATCCCCGACTTTTCTGAGTGAAAAGGCGGCACTGCTGACCCAAGGATTCGAGGTGGAGGAGGACTTTATTGACGCGACCAGCCCACGGGAGGCCGTCGAGAAGTACCAATCCAATTTTCTCTACGTGGCGGATGAGATAGGCAAGTCCGATAGCACCTATGCCGCAGCCGTCGCCATGCTGGAGATTGGCAAGGGGTTATTGGGCAATAAAAACCGCTGAGATAAGGTACAGCGGTGAAGAGTGGTGGCCATCGTGGCAACGCGCCCGATGGCCATATGGCAAGACATCAATTCGGTAAGTCAGAAGCGCCCCAGCTGCTGGAGCATCTCGATCAGCTCCTCTTCGCTGCTCGGCTCATAGGCCAGCTGAAGGCGCGGCGCCTCCCATCAGCATGTAGACGTTGGTGCTGCAGTGGTCGTAGTGATACCACTTACCGTCGATACAGACGTCGGTATAGCATCTCGGGTCCCTTTTCAGTTCCATATGCACATCCTTTTGTTACATTCCATCAACATCACTCCTGACCGTAAAATAACCACCGAGGTTCACGCTTGATGCAGATCAAGGGAAACAGCTGAAAGGGACAGATATCTGCCAGATCTGTGGCCTGCGGATGCCTTGAGCCCGCATCGGTTATCCAAATGAAGATGGACCGAGCGCACCGTCATATCGCCGGATGGCCCCCGGTAACAAAAACGGCGCCCGCAGGCGCCGTTTTTGATTTTCCCTCAAAAGCGAGGGGCAAACAGAAGGCTTATTCGTCTTCCAGATAGGCGTAGCCTTGCAGGCCCAGCTCCAGCTCGTCGAGCAGGGCTTTGCGAGTGGCATCGTCCAGCGCCGGGTGAGCGGCGATCCGCTGATAGTTTTCGCGGATCACGGACGGGTCGATGTTGACGTAACGCAGCAGCTGGTCGACGGTGTCGCCACGCACCACGTTGCGAATGTCCATCTTGCCCTCTTCGTCCAGCCACACTTCCGCGCAGTGGGTGTCACCGAACAGGTTGTGCAGATCGCCGAGGATCTCCTGATAGGCACCGACCAGGAAGAAGCCGACGTGGCACTCTTCGTTCTCGCCGTAGACCGGCATCGGCAGGGTGCTCTCGACCCCCAGACCGTCGACATAGTGCTCGACCTGACCGTCGGAGTCACAGGTGATATCCATCAGGATACCGCGACGGCTAAGCGGACGATCGAGACCGGCCAGCGGCATCACCGGGAATACCTGACCGATACCCCAGGCATCCGGCAGGGACTGGAACAGGGAGAAGTTGGCAAAGCACTTGTCCGCCAGCTTTTCACTCAGCTCGTCAGCCAGCGCACGGTGGTTGCGGTTGACTGGGTTGAGCATCTCTTTGAGTGCCAGACAGGTGTTCTGGTGCAGCATCTCGGCCCAGGCACGCTGTTCAAGGTTCAAGAGGCCCATGGTGTACTGGGTATTCACGTCACCCAGATCTGCCACCGAGTCATGGAAGATCTCCAGCAGGGAGGGATCTTCGCTGCGCAGATCCAGCCAGCCTTTCCACATGTTCTGCAGAATGGTCGGTGCATCTTCGTCCGGCGCGCTGATGTCGTTCATCTCCACCCCTTCGGCACCAATGATATTGGTAACCAGCACGGCGTGGTGGGCGGTCAGGGCACGGCCAGACTCGCTGATGATGGTCGGGTGCGGCAGATCGAACTCGCGGCAGACATCGCCGATGCCCCATACCACGTTGTTGGCGTACTCGGAGAGGCTGTAGTTGGCGGAGCAGTGGCTCTGGGAACGGGTTCCCTCGTAGTCCACACCCAGGCCGCCACCGACGTCCACGACTTCGATGTTGGCACCGAGGCGACGCAGTTCAGCGTAGAAACGGCCGCACTCGCGGATGCCACCCTGAATGTCGCGGATATTGGCGATCTGGGAACCCAGATGGAAGTGCAGCAGTTGCAGGCAATCCAGCTTGCCCAGCCCGCGCAGACGCTCGATCAGCGCCAGGATCTGGGAGGCGGAGAGACCAAATTTGGACATGGAGCCACCGCTCGATTCCCACATGCCGGAGCCGGTGGAAGCGAGCTTGGCACGCACCCCGATGTTGGGCTTGATGTTGAGACGAGCTGACTCGTCCAGCACCATTTCCAGTTCGGAGGGCTTCTCCACCACGATGTAGACCTTGTGGCCCATCAGGTTGCCCAAGAGGGCGTGGCGGATATATTCGCGGTCTTTGTAACCGTTGCAGACGATCACCGAGCCTTGCTCATGGTGATGGGACAGCACGGCCAGCAGTTCCGGTTTGGAACCAGCTTCCAGGCCAAGCCGGGGCTTGTCGCTGTAGGACTGGCTGATGGTCTCGATGACACGACGCTGCTGGTTTACCTTGATCGGGTAAACGCAGAGGTAGTCCCCTTCATAGCCTGACTTCTCGATGGCCTGACCAAAGGCGTTGAACAGCGCATCGACCCGACTCTTGAGAATGTCGGGGAAGCGCAGCAACACGGGGGTGGTCAGCCCGGACTGACGCAACTGTTCGATGGCGTCAGAGAGCACAATATGCGCGTCAGGGCGTGATTTGTCGGGGGCGACGGTCACATGACCGGCGTCATTGATATTGAAAAAACCCGCACCCCAGTAGGGAACGTTGTAGACCTTCAAGGAGTCCTTGCTGGACCAGTTAGTCATGGGCTATGCCTCGCAAATGAGCGACCCAAAGTCGCCTTCGTTACCCTCAATCACATCCAGACCATCTAGTGCAGAGTACGGCGAGCGCTGCCATCACGAGACGCAGCCACCCAAACCAACCTTTTGCACATCGCGGCAAGCCAGAGGCTGCCTGGTGGATCTTGGGGAAGTAACGAGTCTTGATGTGGGGCTGGTGGCTTTACATCAAGCTCAACGGTATGCGGTGCCACTATGCCGTAGCGCCGCGGTACTTTGATGACAGACGACATCAGCCACGCCGTCAGTTCATCATTCGGCAGCGATCCCGACAGAAGGAGAGGGTTCCAAGGAAGAGAAGCGAAGGCGCCAGCACGCATGCGTGTTGATAGACGACAACAACCACAGCCCACCTCACCGTCAGTGACCGCCCATGACAAGGGAAGATGATGAGCCGGTGGCCCACTCGGTCAAATGAAGGATGAGAGTCTGTTGTTCTCCCTGATACCGGAGCCTAACCGGTATTAAAGAAACCATTCCCCAGCAGTGTCTGTCGTTTCTGCGTGCCTCGCCCTATAGGCGTATGATCGGTCGGGTTTCTGGCGGCTCTGCCTGCTTCAGGGTTGCCCTTGGATCGGCGCGGAGTGTACACACTTACCGCGGGCAGTGACAATAAAAAATAGTGTTCAAAATCCCCTTTTAATAAGTCGATCAAATCTTGCTGGCGGGCAGGCGGGCTCTGGGATGGCGCAGGTTATGCGACAGCCCGGTTTCCCCTTGAAAAGTGTGTGAAAACGCCATGATTGGGCTGACGCCTTGCTGTGCGGTCGCTGAGGGGAATTTGGCCGCCACCGCCAGCGCCTAAATATCGCAATAAATGCCACATTTATGCGATCTCCCTCCCGGACGTTGCCCCGCGCGCCGCACATTCGCCGCTCTTCCCTTGCGTCAAAAAATGGGAAAAACCTGCGCTGACGCAATGAGTACCCCGCACGGATTGGCCACAATGACCGCTCACAATCGGTTAGAGGCTGACTAATGGATACCCTGCTTGAGCGTTTTCTGCGTTACGTAACTTTTCATACCCGCTCCGATGAGACCAATCCAGCCTGCCCCAGCAGCGAAGGCCAGCTGATCTTTGCCCGTGCCCTGCAAGAAGAGATGAAGGCGCTGGGGCTAACCCGGGTCACCCTGGATGAACACGGCTACCTCACCGGCTGCCTGCCGGGCAACCAGCCGGACGCCCCCGCTATCGGCCTGATTGCCCACATGGACACCGCCGACTACGAGGCGGAGCACGTAGTACCGCAAATCATCGAAAACTATCAGGGCGGCGACATCTGCCTTGGCAAGGGTGACGAGGTGCTCGCCATTCGTGACTACCGCTTCCTGAAAAACTACCTGGGTCAGGATCTCATCACCACCGACGGCACTACCTTGCTTGGTGCCGACGACAAGGCGGGCATCGCCGAGATCCTCACCACCATCGACCACCTGCAGGCCCACCCCGAGATCCCACGTGGCGATATCTGGGTCGGCTTTACCCCGGATGAAGAGATCGGCCGTGGCGCAAACCTGTTCCCGCTGGAGAGATTCCCGGCCAAGTGGGCCTATACCGTGGATGGCGGCGAGCTGGGCGAGCTGGAGTATGAAAATTTCAACGCCGCCAGCGCCACAATTCGTTTTATCGGCAATAACGTCCACCCCGGCACCGCCAAGGGGAGCATGATCAACAGCCAAACACTGGCCGCCCGCTTCCACGCCGCCATGCCTGCCGAGCAGACCCCGGAGTGCACCGACGGGTATGAGGGCTTCTTCCATCTGGCCCAGATGAGCGGCACCGTGGAGGAGAGCACCCTGCACTACATCATCCGTGACTTTGACGACGAGCACTTCGCCGCGCGCAAGGCCGAGATGCAGAGCCGGGTGGCCGCCCTGCAGGCCGAGTATCCCAAGGCCCGCATCGAGCTGACCCTGACCGACAGCTATCGCAACATGCGCAGCCAAATAGAGCCGCACATGCATATCGTCGAGCTGGCCAAGGCCGCCATGGAGGTCGCCGACGTGGTGCCGAAAATAAAGCCCATTCGCGGCGGTACCGATGGCGCCCGCCTCTCCTTTATGGGTCTGCCCTGCCCCAACCTCTTCACCGGTGGCCACAACTTCCACGGCAAGCACGAGTTCATCCCGCTGCAATCCATGGAGAAAGCGGTCGCCACCCTGGTGGAGCTGGTGCGCCTCACCGCAGCCTGGCGCGGTTAATCGATTACCATGACAACCAAGGGGGGAGCCGGTTAACCGGCTCCCCCCTTGCTATCTGGCCATCCCCCATCAAGAAAGGGAAACCGGGGAGAGTCGCGCAGGGGCAACTGGCTGCCACTGCCATCAAACTGTCATCCCGCTGACATGTCGCGGGAACAGTGCCACATCATGCTGGGAGCAACGGATCGCCGGAGCCCTCCAGATGTTCACTATCGATACCCTGCTGACCCAGCACTTCCCCCGCCTGCTTGGCTACCCCCTGCTCACCCCGCTGTTAAAGCGGCTGCTGGGCTGGCTGCTCAACGAACGAGCCTTTGCCGACTTTGCAACCCGCTACCCGCACCTGCGCGGCCTCGACTTTGTCGAGCAGGCGCTGACCCAGCTCGATTTCGACTATCGGGTCAGCGAGGCGCAGCTGGAGCATATTCCCGCCAGCGGCCGGGTCATTTTTGTTGCCAACCACCCCATCGGCTCGCTGGACGGACTGGCGCTGCTGCAACTGCTCGGTCGCATCCGCCCCGATGTGAAGATCGTCGCCAACCAGCTGCTGGCCCAGCTCGCTCCGCTGCGCCCTTTGCTATTGCCGGTGGACAATATGGAGGGCAAGACCGATCGACAGGCTATTCTCGCCATGAACGAACACCTCGCCCATGAAGGGGCGCTGGTGATCTTCCCCGCAGGTGAAGTCTCGCGGCTTGGCCTCAAGGGGGTGAAAGATGGCCCTTGGCAGGCAGGCTTTATCAAGCTGGCCCAGCGCACACGCACCCCGCTGGTGCCCATCCATCTGGGGGGACGCAATAGCCTCTGGTTCTATCTCGCCTCCTGGCTCAACAAGCCCGCCTCCGCCCTGTTGTTGGTGCGCCAGCTGTTTCGCCAGCAGGGGCAGACCCTGCCGGTGACCATAGGGGCGCGCATTCCACTTGGCAGTTTTCAGGATCTACCCGCCAAGACGGCGGCGCGGCTGGTGCGCAACCACCTCTACCGGATTGGCCGTGGCAAGGCGGGACGACTGCAGACCGAGGCCCCCATCGCCCTGCCGGAGGATCGCCGCCAACTCAAACAGGCCATCGAAAGCTGCGAGCAGCTCGGCACCACCCCGGATGGTCAGGGGATCTACCTCTACCGCCGCCATGAACTGAGTCACTCGGTGATCCTGCGCGAGCTGGGGCGACTGCGGGAGATCGCCTTTCGCGCTGTGGGGGAAGGGTCTAGCAAGCGGCGGGATCTCGATGGCTTTGACAACGACTATCACCACCTGATCCTCTGGGATCCGGCCCGACTCGACATTATCGGCGCCTACCGGTTCGCCCCGGTGGCGGAGTTGCTGGCCAGCAAGGGGAAGGATGGCCTCTACAGCCACACCCTGTTCGGCTTCGAGGATAAGCTGCTGCCACGACTGGAGCAGGCCATCGAGCTTGGCCGCAGCTTTATCCAGCCCGCCTACTGGGGCAAGCGGGGGCTCGATTATCTCTGGTTCGGCATCGGTGCCTATCTGGCCCGCTATCCCCGCTACCGCTACCTGTTTGGCCCGGTGTCGCTCTCCGGCAGCCTGCCGCCGGCGGCCAAGGATCTGCTGGTGAGCTTCTACCGCCAGCACTTTGCCCCCGAGCTTGCGCTGGCCCCCTCCCGCCGTCCCTACCCCGAGACGCAGCCTCTGTTCGAAGGGTTGGATTACGGCGCCGATCTCAAAGCACTCAAGGCCCGTCTCGACAATCTGGGCTGCGCCATCCCCACCCTCTACAAGCAGTACTCCGAGCTGTGCGAGCCGGGCGGGGTGCAATTTATGGACTTTGGTATCGACCCCGACTTCAACCACTGCATCGACGGGCTGGTGTGGGTCGATGTGAGCCGCATCAAGTCCCACAAGCGGGCCCGCTATATCGGCAGCCATCTAGCCGAGCCGCGCTTATAACCCTGCAGGCGCCAGGCAAACAGCCAAATGCAAAAAAGGAGAGAGAGGCCATCGCCTCCCTCTCCTTTCGCTCTCATGCTCAGCACCTTTTCGAGGCGCTCGGCCCATCTGGCGTTACTCGGCCGCCTTGCGATCCGAGTGGCCGAGATCCCGCTCAGGGGCGATGACGTCACGCACCCTCTGCTTGATCTCCTTGGCCTCGGGGAAGCCGTCATCGACCACCCGATCCCACACCTGCACCCCGCTCACCAGAATGCGGAACTCCCCCTTGCTGGCCGGCACCAGCGCCACCTCCCCCAGATCGCTGTCGAAGGTGGATAGCAGCTCCTGCGCCAGCCAGGCGGCGCGCAGCATCCAGCGACAGAGGGTGCAGTAGCGGATTTCGATGCGGGGTTTGCTGATCAGGGTTTCAGACTCGGTCATGAGTGACTCCATAAAAAA
Organism: Aeromonas sp. Y293-4; assembly: GCF_027705905.1. NCBI lineage: Bacteria > Pseudomonadati > Pseudomonadota > Gammaproteobacteria > Aeromonadales > Aeromonadaceae > Aeromonas > Aeromonas sp. Y293-4. Next base: position 447,043 of record NZ_JAPDCI010000001.1, read on the forward strand.
GCGCCCAATGGCGGGAAGTGGCGTACCGCCGCTCAATGGCCGATCCCGGTTTGGTCAAATCAGTGCTGATCAACCCCATGAAAATCGGCCAGCCAATGGCGGGCAATGGTACGCATCGCCGATTCTGGCAGCTCGAACAGGCCGGGAGCAAGAGGGCCTGCCGCCAGCATCCGGATCCCTTCCATGATCTCCGCCAGCACCAGATAGACATATTCGCCAATCACGGCGCCATGGACGAAGTTGACCGCCTCACCCCGGTTGAGCAGGTAGATCTGGGTGCCATCCGGCCGGTTGAGGGCCAGCACATGGGGGCACACCTCTTCGCTCGGCCACGGCAACTGGGCCAGCGAGAAGGCAAACTCGTCGTCGGCCGAGGTGACCGAGGCCACCATGGTGCCGGGGCGCAGCGCCTGTAGATCCGCCAAATCCAGCGAGCCGTTGCCGGTAGAGCAGATCACCAGCTCGGCGCGGCTCAACGCCTCGGCCTTGGTGATCAGACGAAAACCGTGAGAGAGCGCTTCGACCTGTCGCAGCACATCGGTCTCCACCAGCCCGAGATGGAGGTTGCGACAGCGCAGGTCGCGGGCGATGCTGCGCCCCACCTTGCCATAGCCAAACAGCGCCGCCTCGCAGACGTTGAAAGTACGGTTGAGGTTGCGGGCCAGCGACTCCGCGGAGTAGACCACGCTCAAACCAATCTGGATATCCTCGGCCTGCTTGAGGGGACTGCGTGCCACCGACACCACCGGAGTCGCCAGCACCTCGTGCTCATAGCGTTGATGGCCGTTCTCGGTCATCTCCACCACCCCGAGGAAACGGGGGCCGAAATATTCACTCAAGATCACCTGGGTTTTGGCAAAGTAACCGCCAATATCGAGGATCAGCAACCGCTCGTGAGGGGCCACCAGCGGCGCAATCTGCTGGATGATGCTGTCGGGTTCATTGGTCCAGCGTCGGTTGAGGGGCAGCACCGGATAGTGTTGTGATACCCACTCCAGGGTCGGACCGTGTACCGATTTCGGTTTGGGCAAAATGGCACCAATCCGTCCAATCTGACCGAGAGCGTCGATAAAACGCGGGCGATCGGGAAGCAGGTGAGTGACCAGCAAAATGCAGAGACCGTCGATACGTCCCTGTCCGGTGAAATGGCGAAAAAACAGATGCTCAGATCCTTGACTGCGCAACTGTGGCCTCCTTATGTGCCGCAAAGCAGGCAAACAGAACCCGGCGCGGCCGGGTTCTGTGTGTGTCCAAATAAAATGAAAATCCTTTTTATCTGAAACACATATGGGGCTCAATCATTATCTGCCAAGAGTATGAGCGAGTATGCAAAAATGACTGTAATTGCCTGTTTTTCATGCAAAAATCAGTACAAAGAAGCAGCAGGCCACACCCACCACAGGCTGAGCCCGGTTCCCGCGGCAGCGAGCAGGATCAGCCCACCCCAACGCACTGGCCAGGGTGTGTCACGTAACGCCCACTCCAGCAGCGGCAGCAACCAGACCGGCAGCAACACCACCAGCGGCACCTCCACATATTGCCAGGCCAGCATCTGGACGAAGGCGAGGGCCAGCGCCAGACCGGCGGGTGCTACCTTGATGTCAACAAAGGTGGCAAGCAGGGCGCGAAAACCGGCGAAAGCGGCCAGCGCACCGGCCAGCTGGGCAATCAGCAGACTGCCATCGATGCCGATCACCAGTGCCAACCAGATAAAGCCGAGGGCAAACCCGAGCCCCTCGCGGCTATCACAGCGCAAGGTGCTCCAGCCAAACCAGAGGATGGCGGGCAGTAGCGCCAGCCAGATCCCGGGTTCGCTCGCCAGTACCGAGGCCAATCCCTGCCACCACACCAGCGCACTGAACACCGCAAAGAGCAGCAGCGAGCCACGCAGATCGTTCACCTGAGCCGCAATGGCGGGCACCAGCAGGGTCAGCGGCAGCCACTGCCACGCCTTTTCCGGCATGCCATAGAAGCCGCCGAGCCAGGATCCCACCAGCCAGAGCGCCAGCGCGCCCCACAGATACCCCAGTCGCGGCCAGCGCCACGATAGCAAAGCGGCTCCCAGAGGAGCCGCCAGGGTTTGCAGCAGAAGTTCCGCGCCCATTACTTGCGCACGCCTTCGACAAACAGGTTGATGTTCATCTCGTCCGGAATGCCGGGCAGCATGTAGCTCACGCCAAAGTCACTGAGCTTGATGGTGGTGGAGGCGTTGAAACCGCTGCGGTAGCCGCCCCAGGGATCCTTGCCTTCGCCGATCTTGACCAGATCGAAGGCCACTTCCTTGGAGACGCCGTGCAGGGTCAGAGTCCCTTTCAGCACGCCTTTATCCTTGGTGCCCTCGTAAGCGGAGCTGACGAAGGTCATCTTGGGATACTGCTTCACGTCGAGGAAGTCAGGGCTGCGCAGGTGCTTGTCGCGGGCTTCGTGATTGGAGTCAACGCTGGCGGCATCCACTTCGAAGCTCGCCTTGGCCGCCGCGGGGTTGGCGTCATCCATGCTGAAGGTACCGCTGAAGGTGTTGAAGCGACCCACCAGCTCGGAGAAGCCCAGGTGACCCACCTTGAACTGCACCGTGGTGTGCGCCGCATCCACATCGTAATCCGCCGCCATCAGAGGGGTCGCCATAAACAGGCAGGAGGCCAGCAGAGCCTTGGTCATTTTCATCCGTTCGTTCCTTCATCTTGGGGTTCACATCAGTGGTTAAAATGCTAACCTCGTTCTGAAGATGAATAATCAGTGATTTATTAAATTCATTATTTACTGAGGATGGAAAATGGACCAGATCGCCGCCATGCGTACCTTTATCAAGGTGGTGGAGTGCCAGAGCTTTACCAAGGCCGCCAACCAGCTCGGCATCTCGGTCGCCATGGCCTCCAAACTGATGCAACAGCTGGAGGAGTCCCTCGCCACCCGGCTGCTGTCACGCACCACCCGTCAGGTCAATCCCACCGAGGCGGGCCAGTTCTACTACCAGCGCTCCCTCGCCCTGCTGGCGGAGCTGGAAGAGACCCACAGCCAGCTGACCCACCACAACCAGCAGCCCAACGGCACCCTCAAGCTCTCGGTGCCGATGGATTTTGGCTATCTGCACCTCTCCCCCGCCCTGCCGCTGTTTCGCCAACGCTTTCCCGACCTCAAGCTCGATATCGAGTACAGCGACCGGCGGGTAGCGCTGGTGGAAGAGGGGTTCGATCTGGCGCTGCGGATCGGCCACCTCAGCGACTCCTCGCTGGTGGCGCGCCAGCTGGCCACCATTCGGGTCGAGCTTTGCGCCAGCCCCGCCTATCTGGCACGCAAGGGCAGACCGGAAAAGCCCGAGGATCTCAAGCAGCACGACTGTCTGATCTACACCCTGACCCAGCCGGAGTGGCACTTCAAACGGGGAAACGAGCAGCAGAGCATCCGGCCACAGGGGCCACTGCGGGCCAACAACGGGGTGGCGCTGACCCGCGCCGCTTGTGATGATCAGGGCATCATATTGCAGCCCACCTTTATCGTGGGGGAGGCGCTGCGGTCAGGACAGCTGGTCAGCCTGCTGCCAGAGTGGGACAAGGGAGATGTGGGACTTTATGCGGTCTATCCGCACCGCCGCTTCGTCTCGGCCAAGGTGCGCTGCTTTATCGAGTTCGTGCAGGAGCGCTATCTCGCCCCGCAACAGTGGGATGCGACGACCTGATGGTCAACGCTGACGGTTTGCTCTGACTTTCCGGCCTGCTGGCCCGGCAGACAACCTAACGTTGGCTGGGGGCCGCTGCGGGGGCGAGCGTTGCCAGCAGACGCGCCTGCTCGAGGCTTAACTGCCAGCGTGGCAAACGGGTGCCTATCACCGAAAACTGCTGCTCACTGAGGGCATAGGGGAGCGCCACTTCAATCTCGGGGCAGTCAAACATGGCGGCCAGCTGCAGGATCAGAATGAGGTTTGCCTCGTCGGTCTTGTGCTTGTTGACCCGTTTGCGGATCTCGTGGCGCAGCTGGGTTTCGGGGTCCTGGGTCATCGCCTGCCAGCCGAAACCGAATAACGGCACCAGCGCGCTGACAATCCCCAGCGCCGTCATCGGCTGCTTGGGGGGATGATAGAGTGCGTTGAGATCCAGCCGAACAGGATTCGGACGAACCTCACCCTCACCAAATAAAATCGTTTTCGTCATTGGATTACCCGTTATATTCCACTAGACTGCGCCGCATATTTTACCCCGATATGCCAACGAGGTGCTGATGCTAAGCGATATCGAGATCTCCCGCCAGTCCCCCCGTCTCTCCATTCACGCGCTGGCCGAACGCCTCGCCATCCCCCAGCACCTGCTCAGCCCTCATGGCCACTACAAAGGCAAACTCAGCCTCGATCTTCTCACGTCTCAACCCAAGCATAGCGGCAAGCTGGTACTGGTGAGCGCCATCACCCCGACCCCGCTCGGTGAAGGGAAGACGGTGACTACCCTTGGCCTCTCCATGGGGCTCAACCATATCGGCCAGCCCAGCATCGCCACTATCCGCCAGCCGAGCCTCGGCCCGGTATTCGGGGTCAAGGGGGGCGCTGCCGGTGGCGGCCACGCCCAGGTGGTGCCGATGGAGGAGATGAACCTCCACCTCACTGGCGATTTTCACGCCCTGACGGCGGCCCACAATCTGGCGGCGGCGGCCCTCGATGCCCGCCTGTTCCATGAGCGCAAACTCGGCGACCAGTTCAGCGCCAAAACCGGCCTGCCGCGGCTCGATATCGATGCCGACAACATCCTCTGGCCGCGCACCCTCGACATGAATGACCGCGCACTGCGCCACCTCACGATTGGACTGGGGGGCGCTGCCGATGGTGTGGAGCGCAGCGATCGCTTCGTCATCACCGCCGCCTCCGAGCTGATGGCCATTCTGGCGCTGGCAAGCGATCTGAAAGACCTGCGCCAGCGCATCGGCCGCATCCAGCTGGCCCGCGATATTCACGGCAAGCCCATTACCGCCGAGCAGTTGGAAGTAGCGGGCGCCATGACGGTGCTGCTCAAAAACGCACTGCAACCGACCCTGATGCAGACCACAGAGCAGACGCCGGTGCTGGTACACGCCGGCCCCTTTGCCAATATCGCCCACGGCAACTCCTCGGTGATCGCCGATCGCATCGCCCTTGGCCTGACCGACTATGTGGTGACCGAGGCAGGTTTTGGCTCCGACATGGGGCTGGAGAAGTTCTTCAACATCAAGAGCCGCCAATCCGGTATTACCCCCGCCTGCGTGGTGCTGGTGGCCACGGTGCGCGGTCTCAAGGCCAACAGCGGTCTGCTGGATATTCGCCCGGGCCAGCCGCTACCAGCCAGCCTGCTGGGGGAAGATCTGCCGACCCTCAAGCAGGGCTGCGCCAACCTCGCCTGGCATATCCGGAACGCCCGCCGCTACGGGGTGCCGGTGGTGGTCGCCATCAACCGCTTCCCCACCGACAGCGAGGCCGAACTGGCGCTGCTGGCCCATGAAGCGCAGCAAGCCGGTGCCTGTGGCGCAGCCATCTCCAACGCCTTCACCCAGGGTGGTGCCGGTGCCAGCGAGCTGGCCCGCGCCGTGGTCGCCGCCTGCAAGCAACCCGGCAAGGTGAAACTGCTCTACCCCGACGAGGCGAGCCTCGACGCCAAACTGGCGACCCTGGTGGAGTGCGGCTACGGCGGCCGCGGAGTGCAGCTCTCCGACAGAGCGCGCCAGCAGCTGGCCCAGCTCTCCGCCGAAGGGTGGGATCACTTGCCTATCTGCGTGGCCAAGACGCCGCTCTCCATCAGCCACGACCCAGCCCTCAAAGGGGTGCCGACCGATTTCGAGGTGCCCATCGACGAGGTGAAGCTCTGCGCCGGTGCCGGGTTCGTCTATGCGCTGGCGGGCCCCATCATGACCATGCCGGGGCTGGGCAGTCTGCCTGCCTATCGCCATATCGATATCGATGAGAACGGCGAGATAGTCGGCCTGAGCTGAGCCCTTCCACAACGCCAGAAACAACAAGGCCCCGCCAATTGGCGGGGCCTTCTGTTATCCATGCATCAACCCTTAGAGGGTGAAGCGCTGGGTCATATGGTGCAGGGTGTTGGCCAGCTTGCTCAGCTCGCCACAAGCCTGGGCGATCTGATGAGCGCCCTGGGCATTCTCGTCAGCGGCATTGTGAATGTTGACGATGCTGCGGTTGAGCTCTTCGGTCACCGCGTTCTGCTCTTCGGTGGCGGTGGCGATCAGAGTGTTCATGTCGGTGATGCGCACCACGGCACCATTGATGGTCTCGATACTGGTACCGGCATCCCGCGCCAGACCGACACTCTCCTGCATCTGGTGACGGCTCAGCTGCATGGCGTTGCCCGCCTCGGCGGCGCGGCTCTGCAAGAGCTCGATCATCTTGCTGATCTCGGCGGTGGAGTCCTGGGTACGCTGGGCCAGGGAGCGCACTTCATCCGCAACGACCGCAAAACCACGACCCTGCTCACCGGCACGGGCCGCTTCGATGGCCGCGTTAAGGGCCAGCAGGTTGGTCTGACCGGCGATATCGCGGATCACATCCAGCACCACACTGATATTGGCGCTGTCGGCCTCCAGCTGCTGCACCACTGTGCCCGCCTGTTCAATCTTGACCGACACCTCTTCAATGCTGGCAATGGAGCTGCGTACCACTTCGCTGCCGGCAGCGGAGGTGCGGGAGGCATCCTTGGCGGCGCTCATGGCATCCGTGGTGTTGCGGGCCACTTCGTTGACGGTGGACTGCATCTCGTTCATGGCGGTCGCCACCTGGGAGACTTCGTTCTGCTGGATGGCCATGCCGCTGGCAGACTGGCTGGAGATGGCGCTCACCTCCTCCACTGCGCTGCTGAGTTGGCTCACGGAGCCGGCGATCTCGCTCACCAGATCGGAGAGGGAACCCTGCATCCGGTTGATGGCGGAGCCCAGCTGACCCAGTTCATCGCGGTTGAAGCGGCTGTCACGGATCCACTGCTGCAGTTCGCCCTGACCCAGATCGCCATTGGCAATACGCTGGGCTTGACGGGCCAGCATGATCAGCGGGTCGCGAATTTGGCGGGTCAGTACCACGGAGAGCACCACCACCAGTATCAGACCGATCACCAGCGCGATGGTGACACTCAGATTGGCGGATTGATAAGAGGCGACAATGTCACTGCGGGATTCAGACGCATAACCATGGTTAATCTGGATCAGGGAGGCCACTGACTTGCTCAGCGCGGTGTAAAGGGGAACCCCCTCCTCAAGGAAGATGCGTTGGGCTTCGGCAAGCTGATCGCTGTCTTGTAGCTGTTGGACTCGCTGGTGCAGAGCGACGTAACGATCCCAGTCAGATTTCACCGTATCGAAGGTACGGCGCTCCGCCACATCCTCAGGCCAGATAGTCTTGTCATGGGCAATCAGCTGCTGCGCGATCGCGTTAAGCTGCTGACTGGCAATATTCCGATATTCAGCCCTTTTCAGCGGCTCGGCAGCCACCACGAAATAACCCAGCTCATAACGACGCAACTCACCGAGAGAATCCCCGATCGCGCTGGTGCGATTGACCGCTGGCAAGATGCTGTCGGTAAACCGGATGGCAACATCATTCATGTTGCCAAACTGGACAAGGGCAAAACCGCCGATAAAGGCGACCATCAAACCGAGCACGGCAAAGCCGGCGGTGAGTTTTTTACCTATGGTCATGGTACTGGTATTCATGGGATATCCTGGTGGTCGTTAAATTCGTAGCACTCGTCCGGTTCACGCCCTCCTGGCATGAACTATCTGGCCACCTGTTCAGTGGCGCACCATCCAACCTTGATGAATATCTCTGAATTCCATGAGCGGCAGCGAGAGCCGTGAGGGGGCGCTAGAGTAACCGGATTGTGACGGTTCGGAAAGAGTCTGCCCGGTTACTTTTTGTAAGGTGAAAACGAGTTTTTTTCGTGTTCGATTAAATATACCGCTCAGATGAATAAATCGGAAAAATGCATAACGTTTGCATAAGGCAAGCCGCGCGAGTCAAGCCGTTGCAGGCCGCCACTCTCATCCGGGACCAATGAAAAACGCCAGCAATGGCTGCTGGCGTCTCGTTTATTCAGCAAGGCGGTTACAAAATAACCGCCATCTTATCCGCGCAGGCCGCCCAGAAATTCGGCCCGGGTATCGGGTTGGGTCTTGAACACCCCACCGAGGGAGGTGGTGGTGGTGTAAGAAGTCGAATCCATCACCCCGCGCGCCTTGACGCAGTAGTGGGTCGCCTTGATGCTGATGGCCACATCCTTGGTGCCGAGCAGGGTCTGCAGCGCCAGCAGGATCTGCTGGGTGAGCCGCTCCTGCACCTGGGGACGGCGGGCAAAGAACTGCACGATGCGGTTGATCTTCGACAGGCCAATCACCTTGCCGCGAGGGATATAGGCCACATGGGCCATGCCGTCGATGGTGACGAAGTGGTGTTCGCAGGTGCTGGTGAGGCTGATATCCCGCACCATGATCATCTCGTCCACCTGCATCTTGTTCTCGATCACCGTCACCTTGGGGAAGGTGGAATAGTCGAGGCCGGAGAAGATCTCGTTGACGTACATCTTGGCGATGCGATGCGGCGTCTCGGCCAGACTGTCATCGGTCAGATCCAGCCCCAGCGTCTCCATGATGGAGCGCATATGGCCTTCGATCTTCTCCCGCTTCTGCTGGCTGTTCAGCTCGTTGGTGACCAGGGGAGTTTCCAGTCCCTGGGCTTCGAGGGCAGCCCTGACCAGCAAGGCTTCCGGACTTAAGGTTGTCATTATCTTCTCTCCCACGCTCAGGGACTGTGAGGGCAGCTCAAGGAGCAACCCCTTATGTTATTGCGGCGTACAGGGCCGACGGTATCGCTGTAATGGTCGCCACACAGGATGTGACAGCCATCTGTTATGGCGGCATAGTAAACGGCCATTGCCGCCAAGATTCAAGTCAACTTGTGCGTCACCTCATACTTTATGGCCATCTCACCACGTTTCAGCGCCGATTACCCCGAGATTCCCTTGAGATAACCTGCCCATCCCCGGGGATTTTTGTGATAATCCCGCCTTCAATCATAGAAAGAGGTCATGACGATGGGATTTGATACCAGCGGACTACTCCCCTTAAGCGATGCCCTGCAAGGGATGCTGGAACAACTCGCCTGCTGCTGCGATAGCGAGCAGCTGCTCCTGCCAGAGGCCCTTGGCCGGGTGCTGGCCAGCGACATCGCCTCTCCCCTCGCCGTGCCCCCGTTCGACAACTCCGCCATGGATGGTTACGCCGTGCGCCTTGCGGATCTCACCAGCGGTACCCCGCTCATCATGGCGGGCAAGGCGTTTGCCGGTCAGCCCTATCAGGGCGAGTGGCCCGCCGGCCACTGCGTGCGGATCATGACAGGCGCCCCGGTCCCCGCAGGCACCGATGCGGTGGTGATGCAGGAAGAAACGCAGGCCGACGGCGATCGGATCACTTTTCTGGCACAACCCGAACCGGGCCAGAATATCCGCCGCGCCGGCAGCGATATCGGCAAGGGCGCCTGCGTGCTACCAGCCGGTACTCGCCTCACCCCAAGAGAGATGCCACTGCTGGCCTCCCTCGGCGTGGCAACCGTCGCGGTGCGCCGCCCGCTGAAAGTGGCCATCTTCAGCACTGGCGATGAGCTCAAGCCGGTCGGCACCCCGCTGGCCCACGGCGATATCTATGACTCCAACCGCTACGGCGTGCGGGCCATGCTGGCGCGCATGGGCTGCGACTGCCTCGACCTTGGCATCATCCCCGACGACCCGGCCCAGCTACGCGCTGCCTTTATCCGCGCCGACGAAGAGGCCGATGTACTCATCACCACCGGCGGCGTCTCGGTGGGGGAAGCGGATTTCACCAAACAGCTGCTGGACGAGCTCGGCGAGATTGGCTTCTGGAAGCTGGCCATCAAGCCGGGCAAGCCGTTTGCCTTCGGTCGTCTGCCCCGCGCCTGGTTCTTCGGCCTGCCGGGCAACCCCGTCTCCGCCATGGTCACCTTCGACCAGCTGGTGCAACCGGCGCTGGCCAAGCTGGCGGGCCAGCACTTCGAGCGCCCGCTCCAGCTGCAAGCCATTGCGGCCGAGCCACTCAAAAAGAGCCCGGGCCGACTCGACTTCCAGCGCGGCATCCTGAGTCAGGGGCCAAACGGCCTCGCGGTGCGCAGCACCGGCTCGCAGGACTCCGCCGTGTTCAGCTCCCTGTCGCGAGCCAACTGCTACATCGTTCTTGAACGGGAACGGGGCCGCGTCGCCGCGGGCGAGACGGTGACCGTGGAGCCATTCGGGGGATTGCTGCTGTGAGCGAGATCCTGAGCGACGCCGAACTGCTGCGTTACAACCGCCAGATCATCCTCAAATCCTTCGATTTCGAGGGGCAGGAGGCGCTCAAGCAAGCCAGGGTGTTAGTGATCGGCGCCGGTGGCCTTGGCTGCGCCGCCAGCCAGTATCTGGCGGTGGCCGGGGTTGGCCAGCTCACTCTGGTCGATTTCGACAAGGTGGAGCTCTCCAACCTGCAGCGTCAGGTGCTGCACAACGATGAGCGCATCGGTCACTACAAGGTGGACTCAGCAGCGCAGTCGCTTCGTGCCCTCACCCCCTGGCTCAAGGTGGAGACCCACGCTGCCGTGGCCGATGAGGCGCTGCTCGATACCCAGCTGCCCCGACATCAGTTGGTGCTCGATTGCACCGACAACCTGGCCATTCGCAACCTGCTGAATCAAAAGGCACGCCAGCACAAGGTGCCGCTGGTCAGTGGCGCCGCCATCCGGCTGGAGGGACAGCTATGCAGCTTCACCTGGCAGGAAGATGAACCCTGCTACGCCTGCCTCAGCGCCCTGTTTGGCGAGCAGGCCCTCACCTGCGTCGAAGCCGGTGTACTCGCCCCCGTGGTGGGATTGGTGGGCAGCCTGCAAGCGCTTGAAGCTATCAAGCTCTTGGCAGGCATGGGCAAAAGCTACAGCGGCCGCCTGCTGATGATCGACGGCCTGAGCGGCACTTTCCGCGAGATGAAGCTGCCCAAGCGCCCCGACTGCCCGGTCTGCTCCCACCCTTGACGCAAACGGGATCAAAAAAGCCGAACCCTGTGGTTCGGCTTTTTGGTACCTGCACCTAACAACCCCTTCCTCAATGGGTCGTGAGGATCCTTTGCAACAGGTGATTAAAGCCCGAGGGATCTTCCGCAGGCCAGGCGTGGTGGCCGTTGGGGGTGTGGATGGTGGCGTTGGGCAGGGCGGCAAACTGCTCTACCCGTTTGGCCAGCGGCAGGTAGTCGTGACTGGAGGAAATGATGGCCACCGGCTGCCAGATGGCGCCGAGCCGGGCACGCACCGACCAACCGGGTAGCGCCTCCAGCAGCGCCTTGTAGGTTTTCTTTTTATTGCGCACGAAACGCAGCCGGAAGGTGTGGCGCACCTGCGCCAGATCCGGGCCCGGGAAGAGCTCGCGCCCCAGCCACCAGGCGAGGGGGCGCATGCCAAACCAGCGCAGCCACTTGAGGCGCTGGGCGTAACGCTCCTGCTCCTTGGGGGTCTCCAGCAGAAACTCGCTAAAACCGTTGACCAGCACCAGCCCCTGCACCTTGTGGGGTAGTTGCAGCGCCAGCTCCAGCGCCACCATGGCCCCCAACGACAATCCCACGACCCAGGCGGGTTCTGGCTGTGCATCGAGCCAGTTCACCACATCGGCTGCCAGGGTCGCCACATCGAACGGCCCCTCCTGCATGCTCTGGCCGTGGCCGCGCAAGTCCAGCGCCACCACCCGGTAGTGTTCGGAAAACCGTTCGATCTGCGCCTGCCAGTCGAGGCTGGAGGAGCCCAGCCCATGCAGCAGCAACAGCAAGGGGCCCTCTCCCGCACTGCGCAGGGCAAGACCATTGAATTTCATCACCTGATTGCGGCGCATCAGTGTATTGCCTCTCGATTCATCACCTGAACCATCTCTTGTTGTTATGTCACCGTGGTTATCCTGCCACGGCACGGCGCCCAATCAGCCTTCGCTGACCAGACTCACCGCCTTGATATAAGCGTAGATCTGCTGCTCCGGCGACAGCGCCAGCCGCCTGGCGGAGCGGCTGGTGATCCGGGCCAGCAGTATCTGCTCACCCAGCGCCAACTGCAACAGGGTCTGGCCGGGGCGCACCTCGCGCACCGCCAGCAGACGGGTGACGAGACAGTTGGAGAGACTGGAGTGCTCGATGGGGGCCGTGGCAATCACCACATCCCGCCCCGCCACCTTGATCTGCAAGGGGCCGCTCTCATCCGGCACCTGGGTCATGGTGACCCGCAGTCGCTGCTCACCGAGTTGCAGGGTCGCCATCTGCTCGTCGTCATCATAGTGGGCCAAGGTGGCATTCAGCATCACCCCGGCATCGTCACGGCTGGCGAGCGAGAGATCGGTTCGGGCGAAGATCTCGCTCGGCCGACCTTGCGCCTCGACCCTGCCACTTTCCAGCAACACCAGCTGATCGCAGAGCAGGCTCACCTCCTCCATGGCGTGGCTGACGAAGATCATCGGGATACCGCTCTCCTGCTGCAAGCCCTTGAGCACATGGGCCTGATGGATGCGGCTGCGCCGATCGAGCGCCGAGAAAGGCTCATCGAGCAGTAGCAGATCGGGTTCGGCCAGCAGCGCCCGCCCCAATGCCACCCGCTGGCGTTGCCCACCCGACAAAGCATGGGCTGGCTGCCCCAGCAACTCGGCAAAACCGAGCCGAGCCGCCAGCGCTTCGGGCTGCCAGCGCCCTCGCCCCTTGCGGGCCGCCAGTTGCAGATTGCCGAGCACCGTCAGATGGGGGAAGAGCCGCGAGTCCTGAAATACCAGTCCGATCCGGCGCGCTTCGGGCAGCAGTTGAGCATACTCCCGATCGCGCCACCGCAAGCGATCCCCGCTTTGGCGATCGAGCCCGGCGATGATGCGCAGCAGGGTGCTCTTGCCGCAGCCGGAGGGGCCGAACAGGCCGAGGATCCCCCCCAGTTCGAGGGTCAGTGCGCAGTCGAGGGTAAAAGGGCCAAACTCGCGTCGGGCATGGAGGTTCAGGGCATGGCGGTGCGGCACGTTCACAGGCGGCATAGTGGCGGGCTGGTTCATCCAAACACTCTCCGCTGTCGACGCTGCAACACACCATAGACCAGCACCAGCATCACCAGCGAGAAGGCCATCAGGCCGCCCGCCAGAATATGGGCGTTCTGATAGTCCATCGCCTCCACATGATCAAACAGGGCGATGGAGAGCACCTGGGTTTCGCCGGGGATATTGCCGCCAATCATCAGCACCACGCCAAACTCCCCCAATGTATGGGCAAAGCCCAGCGCCGCCGCCATCACAAAGCTCGGCAGGGTCATCGGCAAGATGATGTGGAAGAAGCGTTCCAGCGGGCCGAGCCCCAAAGTAGCGGCGGCCTCCAATTCCTTGTTGCCCATGTTGACGAAGGCGGAGGTGAGCGGCTGCACCACAAACGGCAGCGAATAGAGGATGGAGGCAAACAGCAGGCCGAGAAAGCTGAAGGCGAGCGGGGCGCCAAAGGTGTCGCGCCACCAGGCGCCGAAACCATATTCGGGGGAGAAGGCGAGCAGCAGATAAAACCCCAGCACTGTGGGGGGCAGCACCAGCGGCAGCGCCACCAGCGCCTCAACCAGCGGCCGCAGGCGGTTCTGACTGCGCGACAGCCACCAGGCCAGCGGCGGTGCCAGCAACAGCAAAATCGCTGTGGTGCAGGCCGCAAGCTTCAGGGTGAGCCAGACCGCCAGCAGATCCCCTTCACTCATTGCCGACCTCCCGGTTGATAAATGCCCCCAACAGCATGGTATCCATCCTTATTGCAAAGAGTGGCCGACCCGAAGGCCGACCACTCAGGGTATCGCATCAGGCCCATCCCCTTATTGGGGCAGGGCATAACCAGCTGCCTTGATCTGTGCCTGACCCGGCCCCTTGAGCCAGGCCACCAGAGCCTCGACCGCGGCGCCTTTTTTCAATACCAGCCCCTGCTGTTCGATGGGCGGATAGAAGTCGGCAGGCACTGCCCAGGCTTCGGCGGTCTTGCCCGCCTCAACCAGATTGGCCCAGGCGACAAAGCCCAGCTCGGCATTGCCGGTGTCGACAAATTGCCAGGTCTGGCCGATGTTGGCGCCGGTCAGCAACCGGTACGGCTTGGGATCGATCTTGAGATGGGTGAGGGTCGCCATGGCAGCAGCACCATAGGGGGCGGTACGGGCATTGGCGATAGCGAGGTTGCCTTTCCAGCTACGCAGGGTCGCCTCGTCAGGGGCCGGCCCCCCCTTCTTCCACAGCCCCAGCTGGCCGATGGCGTAGGTGAAGCGATCGCTCCCCTTGCCCTCTTTTTCCAGCTTCTCGGGGGTCGCCGCATCGGCGGAGAGGAAGAGATCGAACGGTGCGCCGTGACTGATCTGGGTGTAGAGCACTCCGGTGGCGGCAGACGAGATGGCCAGGGTGTGGCCGGTCTTGGCGGTAAACTCCTTGCCGATACGCTCTATGGTGCCCTTGAAATTGGCAGCCACGGCCACTTTCACTTCATCGGCCTGCACGGCACCGGTATGCAAGGTGGCGGCGCAGACACCGGCGATGACAACAGATAATAGCGGTTTCATTCCCTTTCTCCTGATGGGGCCCGCACATCCGCGCCCCTTGGCGGGGCCGTGGTTCCCGTTGAACCTGCGCCCCTCGTGATGAACAGGTCAGGCTTGCCAGCGGGCAGCGGCGGCGTTGTCGCGATCAAGCGCCTCGACCCAGCGTTGCACACCCTCGGCAGTCAGCTCTTTTTTCCAGAACGGTGCCCGGGTTTTCAAGAAATCCATGATGAAGTGACAGGCATCAAAAGCGGCGTCGCGGTGGGCGCTGCTCACCGCCACCAGCACAATCTGATCGCCAAGCCACAGCTCGCCGATACGATGAATGAGAGTACACTCCTGCAGCGGCCAGCGGCGGCGGGCCTCCTGCACGATATCGGCCAGCGCCTTCTCGGTCATACCGGGGTAATGCTCGAGGGCCAACCCCTTCACCTCCTCCCCCTGATTGAAGTCGCGCACCTTGCCAACGAAAGTGACAATGGCGCCACTGTCGGGGCGGGTGGCGAGGCGGGCATATTCGTCCGCCAGCGAGAAATCCTCCCGCTGCACCAGAATGCGGTCTGTAATGGCTACGTCGCTCATCCTTAACCTCCGGTCACCGGCGGGAAGAAGGCCACCTCATCGCCATCGTTGATGGGGGTATCGAGGGGCGCCAGGGTCTGGTTGACCGCCACCAGCAGCTTGCCAGCTTCCAGCGCCAGCGCCCACTTGTCGCCGCGTTCACAGAGCGCCGAGCGCAGTTGTTCGGCAGTGGCGTAGTCGCACGGCAGGCTCAGCTCATCGCAGGCCACCAGCTCTCTTACTTGCGCAAAAAACAGTACCTTGATCATGCTTGCTCCCCGCTATTTGACCCCAGCTGAAAATGGCCGGACTTGCCGCCCTTTTTCTCTACCAGCCGCACCTGTTCGATCACCATGTCCTTTTGTACCGCCTTGCACATGTCGTAGATGGTCAGCGCCGCTACCGACGCCGCAGTCAGCGCCTCCATCTCCACCCCGGTCTTGCCTGATAGCTTGCAGAGGGTGCGGATATGCACCTTGTGCTGCTCGGGCAGCGGCACTATCTCCACCTCGACTTTGGTCAAGGCCAGCGGATGGCAGAGGGGGATAAGATCGGAGGTCTTCTTGGCGGCCATGATGCCGGCGATGCGGGCGGTGGCGAACACGTCACCCTTGTGGTGCTGGCCGCTCAGGATCAGCGCCAGCGTCTCGGGGGCCATGGCAACAAACGCCTCGGCGCGAGCCTCACGCTCGGTCACCTGCTTGTCGGTCACATCCACCATATGGGCTTCGCCGCTCTGGTTCAGATGCGTCAGGTTGGGCTGGGTCTGCTTGGGATCGGTCTGGTTCATCGTTTGCTCTCAGAGGTGGGAGACAAAGTTGCACGGCTTGGTGCGGGCATCGAGCTGATCGCGGATCAGTTGCTCCCAACCCAGCCGACAGGCGCCGGTGGAGCCCGGCAGACAGCAGATCAGGGTGCGATTGGCGAGTCCCGCCAGTGCACGGCTCTGCATGGCGGAGCCTTTAATCTCGGCAAAAGAGAGCTGACGGAACATCTCGCCAAAACCCTGTACGGTGCGCTCGAACAACACACCGACCGCTTCCGGTACCCGGTTCTGTTCATTGAAGCCGGTACCGCCGTTAATCAGTACCACCTGCACCCCCTCATCGGCGATCCACTCGCTCACCCGCGCGCGGATGCGAAACAGGTTGTCCGGGCAGAGCGCCCGATCGGCCAGCTGATGGCCCGAGTCGGTAAGGGCCGAGACCAGATAGTCGCCCGAGCTGTCATCGGCGGCAGTGCGGCTGTCGGAAACCGTCAGCACGGCGATCTTGAGGGGAATAAATGCGTTGTGTTTCTGTCCCATCGGGCAGCTCCTTGTGGCTATGGGCCGTCAACGAGGCAGGAAGAGAAGGGGTATGAGAGGCCAGCTGTCAGGGCGCTAAAACGGACGCAGACAGGGGTGACCAACTTGCTCAAGCGTGTGACGGCGGGCTGATTCTATCAAAGGTTTCACGAGATATGGGATTTAAAAGACACACAAATCTGATACTTGTCCCATATATGAACAAAACGCAGGCCGGGCAAACCCGGCCTGTCGTCGCAGGATCAGAACCCTTTCACCCCGGTCATGTCGGGCAGCTGGTGAGCTATCCCCTTGTGACAGTCGATGCAGGTACTTTCACCGCTGGCCAGATTGGTAGAGTGCATCTTGGCGGCACGCTGCCCCTGCAGGGAGAAGTCCATGTACTCGAAGTTGTGGCAGTTGCGGCACTCGCGCGAATCAGTCTCTTTCATCCGCTGCCACTCCCGCTCCGCCATCTCGCGCCGGTGCGACTCGAACTTCTCGCGGGTATCCACCTTGCCGGTGATCATGCCCCACAGCTCCTTGGAAGCCTGCACCTTGCGGATGATCTTGTAGGTCCACTCATGGGGTACGTGGCAATCCGGGCAGCTGGCCCGCACGCCGGAGCGGTTGGCGTAGTGGATGGTATCGCGGTACTCCTCGAACACGTTGTCCTTCATCTCGTGACAGCTGGTGCAGAAGGCCTCGGTGTTGGATGCTTCCATGGCGGTGTTGAAACCACCCCAGAAAATCACGCCACCGAAGAAGCCCATCAGCAAGATGACCCAGAGAGCCGCCTTCGATGGTGACTTGAAGGTGGTCCACAGACGCTGGATAAAGCCGGGTAATTTCATCTATGGACTCCTCAATTCAGCGCTTCAACCGGTTTAAAGGTATTTTCCACCAGCGGCTTGGCATCCGCTTGCGGTACATGGCACTGCAGGCAGAAGTAGCGACGCGGCGACACTTCACCCAAGGTCAGGCCGTCGCGGGTCTCGAAGTGAGTCGGACTGATCTTGGGGGCCTTCATGGCACTGGCATTCTTGAAGCTGTGGCAAGCCAGGCACTTGTTGACCTTGGTGTCCACCTCATAGTTGCGAATGTCGTGGGGGATCAGCGGCGGCTGATGCATGTACTGGCGATCGTAGGGCGCGCCATCCTTGCGGAAGTTTTTCAGGGGAGCGGCAGTGGCATCGGTCACCAGATCGGTGGCGCCACGCTCGGACTTGAGGCCACCGGTACTGTTGGTGATCTCGGGGGCCGCTGCCATCAAGGATCCCGCCATCAGGCAGGCCAGCATTGCTCCAATCAGCTTTTTCATTATTTGTTCTCCGACGTTTTTTCTGCCTTGACGGCAAAACCTACAGTGATTTCAAAAACTTGTTCCGCGCAGACATCGATGCAGCGGCCACAGTTGGTACACTCCTGAGCCGCAATCAAGGGCCCGTGACCGCGCTTGGCACCATGAACAGGCCCGCGCAGGATGGGACGCTCCGGGCAAACCGCATAACAATCCATGCAGTTGTTGCACCGCTCGCGCCCCTTGGCAGAAATCTTGATAAACCCGACCCGGTTGACCAGGGCATAGAAGGCCCCCACCGGACAGAGATGACCGCACCAACCCCGCTCAACCACGAAGAGATCGAACAGGAATAGCGCTGCCAGCAGGGCCCAGCCAGCCCCCATGCCAAACAGCAGGCCGCGCATGGCGAGTGACACAGGATTGACCAATTCCCACGCCATCACCCCGACCACAGCAGGCACCACCAGCACCATGACCAGCAGCCAGTAGCGGGTCGCACGGCTGAACTGGCCGTTGCCTTTTAGTCCAAGTCGCCCCCTGAGCCAAGCCGCAGCGTCAGTGATAAGGTTGACCGGACAGACCCAGGAGCAGAACACCCGCCCCCCCACCAGCCAGTAACCGGCCAGCACAATGGCAGCCCCCAGCCAGAGGGTGGTGATGGGCCAGTGGCCCGCCGCCAGCGACTGCAACAGCGTAAGGGGATCGGTCAGCGGCATTGTTTCCAGCAACAGCGAGCTGGAGAGGTTGCCCTTGAGGATCCAGACACCCGCCAGCGGCCCCAGCAAAAACAGCCCGAGCACACTGAACTGACTCAGCCGACGCAACAGTAGGAAGCGGTGGGAACGCCACCACCCCAGCTTGATGCGAGCCTCTTCCCCCGGATAACGACTCATAACCCCTCCGGTTTGCGGGTGGGCAGGGTGAGTCTGTCGCCGATGAGCGACTTGTTCCCCGCCTTGGCCTTCTCTTCCCAGCCGAGCCGGTAGTGATGACCCAGCTCACCTTTGGCAAGCTGGCGTGGCACCACCTTGATGGCGGCCTCCTCCAGCACGCAGGCATGCTCGCACTTGCCACAGCCGGTACAGACATCGCTGTGTACCGTGGGCAGGAACATGGCATGCTTGCCGGTGCGCTGGTTATGCTGCAGCTCAAGAGTGATCGCCTTGTCAATCAGCGGGCAGACCCGATAACAGACATCGCAGCGCAGACCCAGATAGTTGAGACAGGTCTCGTGATCGATGAGCACTGCCACCCCCATCCGGGCCTGATCGATGTCGGTCATCTGCTGATCCAGCGCCCCGCTCGGACAGGCCACCACACAAGGGATGTCATCACACATCTCGCAGGGCACGGCACGCGCCTTGAAATAAGGGGTACCGGTGGTCACAGGGTCAAACAGCCGGGCGAGCTTGAGGGTGTCGTAGGGGCACGCCTCGACGCAGAGCCCACAGCGCACGCAGGCGCTGAGGAACTCTGCTTCATCGAGAGAGGCGGGCGGACGCAGCGCCTGGGCAGGCACAGCTTGCGCCTGCTGGCGGGCCACGCCACCGAGCCCCGCGCCAAGCAGGCCCACACCGCAGGCCCCCTTGGCCATGTCGGCCAGAAACTGGCGACGACTACGACTCATCTCGTACTCCCCCGCCTTAAGCCTTCATCACCTTGACGGCGCACTTCTTGTAATCGGTCTCTTTCGAGAGCGGATCGGTGGCGTCCAGGGTCAGCTTGTTGACCAGCTGGCTGGCATCAAAGAAGGGCATGAAGACCAGTCCTTTCGGCGGACGGTTGCGACCACGGGTCTCGACACGGGTCTTCACCTCGCCACGGCGGGAAGAGACGATCACCTCTTCACCACGGCGCACGCCGCGAGCCTTGGCATCGTCCGGGTGCATGAAGAGCACCGCATCCGGGAAGGCGCGATAAAGCTCGGGCACCCGACGGGTCATGGTGCCGGTGTGCCAGTGCTCCAGCACGCGGCCGGTGGAGAGCCACAGATCGTACTCTTTATCCGGCGACTCGGCGGCGGGCTCGAACGGCAGGGCGAAGATGACCGCCTTGCCATCGGGCTTGCCATAAAAACGCACCCCCTCGCCCGCTTTCACATAGGGGTCGAACCCTTCACGGTAGCGCCACAGAGTCTCTTTGCCATCCACTACCGGCCAGCGCAGACCACGGGCTTCGTGGTACTGATCGAACGGTGCCAGATCGTGACCGTGACCGCGACCGAAGGTGGCGTACTCCTCGAACAACCCTTTCTGGACGTAGAACCCGAAGTGCTCGGCCTCGTCGTTCAGCAGACCTTTGCTCTGCTCTTTCGGGAACTGGTTGACCTGACCGTTGGCATAGAGCACGTCGAACAGGGTTTTGCCCTTCACTTCCGGCATCTTGGCAATCAGCTCAGCCGGCCACACTTCCTCAACCTTGAAGCGCTTGGAGAACTCCATCAGCTGCCACAAGTCGGACTTGGCCCCTTCCGGCGCTTTCACCTGCTGGTGCCAGAACTGGGTGCGGCGCTCGGCGTTACCGTAGGCCCCCTCTTTCTCCACCCACATGGCGGTGGGCAGGATGAGGTCAGCGGCCTGGGCGGTAACAGTCGGGTACGGGTCAGAGACCACGATGAAGTTGCGCGGGTCGCGATAACCCGGCAGGCGATCGGTATTCATGTTGGGACCGGCCTGCATGTTGTTGTTGCACATCACCCAGTAGGCGTTGAGCTTGCCATCTTTGAGCATGCGATCCTGCAGCACGGCGTGGTAACCCACCTGTTCCGGGATAGTGCCTTCCGGCAGTTTCCAGATCTTCTCGGCGATAGCGCGATGCTTGGGATCGGTCACCACCATGTCGGCCGGCAGACGGTGGGCAAAGGTGCCCACTTCCCGCGCGGTACCGCACGCAGAAGGCTGGCCAGTCAGGGAGAAGGGGCCAGAGCCCGGCTCGGAGATTTTGCCGGTCAGCAGGTGGATGTTGTAGCAGAGGTTGTTGGCCCAGACGCCACGGGTATGCTGGTTGAAGCCCATGGTCCAGTAGGAGACCACCTTCTTGCCCGGGTCGGCATAGAGCTTGGCCAGCTTTTCCAGCTTCTCTTTGGAGACGCCGGAGAGCTTGGAGACCGACTCCACATCGTAATCCGCCACGAACTTGGCAAACTCCTCAAAGGTCATCGGAGTGGCATCGCCGCTGTCCGGGTTCTTCGCTTTCTGCTGCAGCGGATCAGTCGGGCGCAGGCCGTAACCGATGTCGGTGACCCCCTTCTTGAACACGGTGTGCTTGTTGACGAAGTCCCAGTTCACCTTGTCGTTCTGGATGATGTAGTTGGCGACATAGTTGAGGATCGCCAGGTCGGTCTGCGGAGTGAACACCATGCCGTTGTCCGCCAGCTCGAAGCTGCGGTGTTCGAAGGTCGAGAGCACGTGCACCTGCACATCCGGGTTGGAGAGGCGACGATCAGACATCCGCGACCAGAGGATGGGGTGCATCTCGGCCATGTTGGATCCCCACAGCACGAATGCATCGGCCTGTTCGATATCGTCGTAGCAGCCCATCGGTTCGTCCATGCCGAAGGTACGCATGAAGCCGACGACCGCAGAGGCCATGCAGTGACGAGCATTGGGGTCAATGTTGTTGGAGCGGAAACCGGCCTTCATCAGCTTGGCGGCGGCATAGCCTTCCCAGACGGTCCACTGGCCGGAGCCGAACATGCCGACAGCGGTGGGCCCCTTCTCTTTCAGGGTTGCCTTGAACTTCTCGGCCATGATGTCGAACGCCTGATCCCAGCTGATGGGGGCGAAGTCGCCATCCTTGTCGAACTGGCCGTTCTTCATCCGCAGCATCGGCTGGGTCAGGCGATCCTGGCCGTACATGATCTTGGAGAGGAAGTAGCCCTTGATGCAGTTGAGGCCACGGTTGACCGGTGCATCGGGGTCGCCCTGAGTCGCCACGACCCGACCATCCTGAGAGCCCACCAGCACAGAGCAGCCGGTACCGCAGAAGCGGCAGGGAGCTTTATCCCAATGGATGGCCGTCTTGTCGGTACTGGTGATGAGATTGGCTGCCAGCGTGGGGGCACTGACACCGGCCACGGCAGCGGCAGCTGCCACCGCGTTGGCCTTCATAAAGTCGCGTCGACTCAGCTTCATGGCATATCCTCACATTGCTTATCGCGTAATAGTTGTCGAATCTGTCGAACGGGAGCCAGCCATCAGCGGCAGAGGGCACGCCCGGCATCCCATCACTCTTTTCAGTGACCGCCCAGTTCATCGAACTGGTGGTAAATCAGGGCGGCAGAGAGCACACCCGGCATCGCCTGTATCGCATCAATGGCCGCCATGATCGGCCGCTGGCTCGGACCTTCCAGAGTCACGACCAGCTTGCCCTCGTCACTGACGGCGTGGATCTCGGCCCCTTCAAGGGCGCCAATCTGCTCGGCGAGCTGATGGCGCAAGGGGGGCTGGGTCAGCACCACCAGACTCGATACATGGAACTCCTGATCCATTGTGGCTTCTGTGTCACACGGCTTCTGACTCATTCTGACTCCTGCTTGAGGGCGGGCTGGCTCGTACCACCGGATGGGGCGGCTCGCTCGTCGACCTTGATGCTGCCAACCGGACAATCCTGCACGCAGGCGCCGCAGCCATTACAGCGATCCGGCTCGACCGTCGGGGTGGGCACACGCCCCAGCACCGGAATAAAACGAATGGCATTGGGCTCGCAGCTGTCCTGACAGCGCTGGCAGAACACCTGACCATTGGCCAGACAGTTGGCCTCGATATGGGCCTTATAGTGCCAGGGGGACTCGCTGGTCGGGCGAAACAGCGGCGCCTTGCAGACAGTGACGCACTCGGTGCAGAAGGTGCATTCGCCACGCTGGAAATCGACCACCGGAAAACCGCCCTCGCCATTCACCAGGATCTGCTCCGGACAGGCGGCCAGACAGTCCCCGCAGCGGGTGCAGTCGGCGACAAATGCCGACCAGTTGACTGACCAGGGCAACTGCACCGGCGGTTCGGCGGTTCTCAGCCGCCCCCGGAACAGGCCGCGGCGGGCAAGATCGATCTCATCCGGCATGTTGACTCCTGTTCTGGTGAAGAAGGGGACAGTGCGAGTCCATGATTGGCATTCTTGATACCAATTATAAGAGTGGGTGTATATTGCGGCCCTGACAAGGTAAGGGATATACCACCAGGGAGATAAACAGGGGGGATTCTTGCGCCAGATCAAAGCCTTGCAGCGCAATAAAAATGGAGGTCTCGGTTAAAATACCTCCATGTGAGGATTGCTATTTAATCGTTGGCGATTTTTTGCGGTTATCCGCCGATCGAGGCGAGATGAGGGGTGATGCCGGCATTGCCCTCATGGAGACGATGGGTGGCACTCTTGCCCGCCAGTGCCGCGCGAATGCGCTGTTGCAGCTCATCAGATTGCCCATCTGCGCCGAGCAGATCCCGCAAGTCGATGCCGTTGTCGCCAAACAGGCACAGATGCAGCTTACCCAGCGAGGAGACCCGCAGCCGGTTGCAACCGGCACAGAAATCCTTGCTGTAGGGCATGATGAGCCCCACTCCGCCCTGCGAATCGGGGTGCATAAAGACCTGCGCCGGACCGTCATCCGTGCCCCGCAACTGCTGCACCCAGCCGCTCTCCAGCAAGCGCTGTTTGATCTGTTCACCGCTGACATGGTGGTCACGAAACAGGGTATCCATCTCGCCGGTCTGCATCAGCTCGATAAAGCGCAGCTCGATGGGCTTGTGCCTGATCCAGCCCAGAAAGGCATCAAGCTGGTAGTCGTTGAGCCCCTTAAGCAACACAGCATTGATCTTCACCGATTTGAAACCGGCGGCCAGTGCTGCTTCGATCCCCTCCATCACCTCGGCCAGCTTGTTCTCACCGGTGATCTGATGAAACTGGCGCGGGTCGAGACTGTCGACACTGACATTCAGCGCGTTGAGTCCGGCATCAAACCACTCCTGGGCCCGCTCCTTGAGGCGATAGCCGTTGGTGGTCATGGCGACCTTCTCGATACCCGGGGTGGTGGCAATCACCTTGACGATCTCGGTGAAATCGCGGCGCAGGGAGGGCTCGCCCCCCGTGATGCGCACCTTGCGGGTGCCCATGGCGGCAAAACCGCTGACCACGCGGCGGATCTCGTCAATCGAGAGAAAGGGTTGACGCCCCGCTTTGTGACCTTCGGGGGGGCGATAGCCGTCAGGCAAGCAATAGGTGCAACGGAAGTTGCACACATCGGTCACCGACAGACGCAAATAGTAAAAACGACGGGAAAAACCATCTTCAAGTGGCAACATAAACACCTTTCCAAATACGGGAGGCCAGGGCATTTCTTTCCTGACCCTTACAGCTCGAACGTCGGCTGACGGCTGGTTTCCCCCTATCGCTAGGACTTAGGCAAAACCGCTCGGAGTTCATCTAGTTTTTCGATGCTAACACAAGTTGGAGTACACTCCCACGCATCTTGCGGGGTCCTTATCACTATTCAGAGGTGCGCATCAGTATGGGAAAACGGTTCAGGGTCCATTCGGTCAGCAGTGCCATTGGCCGCGCCATGGTATTGATCCTCTTCATGGCCAGCCTGATCGCGCTGGTCGCCATGGTCACCCTCTTCTACTCGGTACCCGATGCCAAGGCGATCAACCTCTCCGGTTCGCTGCGGATGCAGGCCTACCGGATGGCCTACGAAATCGAGCGGGGCGACAGCGTGCTGGGGCGCCTCTCCCAGTTTGAAGAGACCCTGCACGCCGAAGAGCTGCAGGAGACCCAGCGCTGGATCACTCCTGCCTCCCTGCGTCGCACCTATGGCGAGGTGCTCGGCCAGTGGCAGGTGATGCGCCAGCACATCGAAGATCGCACCCCCAGACGGTACACCGATAACACCGAGCAGTTTGTGGCGGCCATCGACAATTTCGTCAATCAGATGCAGTACCACGTGGAATTCAAGGTGCGGATGCTGGCACTGGCGGAGGGGCTCGGCCTGCTGGCCATCATCACCATCGCCTGGTTCACCGTGCGCTTCACCCGCCAGCAGGTGGTCGCCCCCCTCAACCAGCTGGTCTACTGTGCCCGCCAGATCCAGCGGCAGGATTTCGATCTTAAGCTGCCCGCCCACGGCGAAAACGAGCTGGGGGAGCTGTCGCGCGCCTTTGTCACCATGGCCGACGAATTGGGCAAGCTCTATCGGGAGCTGGAAAACAAGGTGGAAGAGAAAACCGCCAAGCTGCAACAGGCCAACGACACCCTCTCGTTTCTCTACTCGACCGCCCAAAAGCTGCATGCTGCCCCGCTCAGTACCCGTACCCTCATCAAACTGCTGGACCGCGCCGCCGCCCACCAGCATATCGACCACATCCGGCTGACCCGCTTCGAGCACAACGCCATGCCGGTCTACATCTCTGGGCGCACCGGCTGGCCCGGCGATCTCGATGCGGTGGCCAGCTTTTATCTGCAGATGGATGAGCAGGAGTTCGGCCGCCTCGACATCATCAGCCAACACCCCATCGATGAGCGGTTGATCAAAAACTTCACCATGCTGCTGGCCCAGGTGCTGCACAAAGACCAGACCCTGCTGCAACAGCAGCGACTGCTGCTGATGGAGGAGCGGGCGGTGATCGCCCGGGAGCTGCACGACTCGCTGGCGCAGGCCCTCTCCTATCTCAAGATCCAGTCCACCCTGCTCAAGCGCTCTTACGCCAAGGGGCAGCATGAGAAGGCGCAGGAGGCGATGCAGCAGATCGACGAGGGGCTTAGCAATGCCTATACCCAGTTGCGCGAACTGCTCGGTACCTTCCGTCTCACCATTGGCGATGCCAATCTGGGGGAAGCGATCCGCGTCATGCTTGATCAACTGCAGCCTCAGACCCAGGCCGAAATCCGGTTCCATTACGGACTGGCCGACAACGACCTGGAGGCGGGCCAGCATATCCACATTTTGCAGCTGATCCGTGAGGCAGTGCTCAATGCCATCAAACATGCCAACGCGCAAGTGATTGATGTTAGCTGTGAGACCCTCGCCAGTGGTAACATTGAGGTTCAGATTTCAGATGACGGTGTCGGGATCGGACTCGCCAGCTCGGCGATCAACCATTACGGGTTGAGCATCATGAACGAGCGCGCCAGCAAACTGCACGGTCTGCTGACCATCAACGAGCAGCAACCACAAGGCACCTGCGTGCATCTGACCTTTCCCACCAGTCTAGCGAGAGACGCCTGATGGACGAGATGAAATACACAGTTCTGGTCGTAGATGACCATCCCCTCATGCGCAAAGGGATTGTGCAGTTGCTGGCTCTGGAAGAGAACATGGAGGTGACCGGTGAAGCCTCCAACGGCACAGATGCCGTGGCGCTGGCCAAAGAGTCCGAGCCGGACCTGATCCTGCTCGACCTCAATATGAAGGGGCTCTCCGGCCTCGATACCCTCAAGGCGCTGCGGGCCGAAGAGATCACCTCCCGGGTGGTGATCCTCACCGTCTCCGATGCCCGTCAGGATGTGGTGGCTTTGCTCAAGGCCGGTGCCGACGGCTACCTGCTCAAGGATACCGAGCCTGATCTGCTGCTTGCCCAGCTGGCCGACGTGATGACCGGCAAGCAGATCCTGAGCGAACCGCTGCGCCCCTATCTCGAAAACATCTACGAGCTGGATCACCTGCAGCAGAAGCTGGAAAGCTTAACGCGTCGCGAAATGCAAATCCTGCGCGAAATTGCAAAAGGCCTCTCCAACAAACAGGTCGCCTCGGTACTCCATATCTCCGAGGGAACGGTCAAGGTTCACGTGAAGAGCCTGCTGAAGAAACTCGAGGCGCAAAGCCGCGTGGAAGCGGCTGTCATGTATCTGGAGCAGCGCAACTAAGCGCCCTCAACCTCCCGAAAAGCCACCCTCCGGTGGCTTTTTTCATTCTCTGGCACAGTCGCTGCATTGTCATATTCAGCAACTACTCAATGGAGGATGGAACATGAAACTACAACCTTTGGCACTGTTCCCCTTGCCTTCCCACATACTGCCGGGCGGCAAGCTTCCTCTGCGTCTGTTCGAGCCACGCCACCTGCAGATGCTCAAGGAGTCATTCATCAACGATCAGGGCTTTGGCATCGTGATGGAAGAGTCGACCACCTCGGGACAATCCGGCCGCATTCTGCCGGTGGGCACCCGGGTCAAGGTGACTGACTTCTACACCCTCAATGATGGCCTGCTGGGTGTAACGGTGCTGGGACTGGAGCGCTTCTGCATCCACGAGATGGAAACAGACGAGATGGAAACAGACGAGATGGGCCTGCGCCGGGCCAAGGTGGAGATGCTGCCCAACTGGCCGAGCACCCACTCAGATTTCAACGACAAGCTGCTGGTCAATCGCCTGCGGGAAGTGTTCGAGCAGTATCCGGAGCTTGATGAGCTCTATCCGGACAAGCGCTTTGAAGATGCCGCCTGGCTCTGCCAACGCTGGCTCGAGATATTGCCGATGCCGATTTATGAAAAGCAGATGCTGATTGCCAAACAAAACAGCGAAGCAGCCCGTAAATTCCTGCATCGCCTGATTTCACAATGACAAAAACAGCGTTGCAAAATGCAATTATTCCAACAATGAAAATGTGAAATTCGCATTTTGCGAGTGAGTAGGAACGCAGAACGCCATAACAAGAGAGAGCCGCTGCGCTAAACGGCCAAAATTGAACACAAAAGAGTCCTGAAAAAGTTGGCACAGATTTTTCATATAGATTGATACAACCCGATTTATCCCGTGCTCTCTTCAGTATTTGCTGAAGAACTGGTCAACCCACAAAGTTGACCATTTTTTTTATCCGCGCGTCGGCAACCGCTGACCAAAGTGACGCTGCAAACACTCTCTCAGCCGTGACAAGGTGATGGGCTTGGCGAGAAAGTCATCCATCCCCTGCGCCAGACAGCACGCCTTGTCCTCCGCCATCGCATTGGCCGTCAGGGCGACGATTGGCATGGTGCATCCCAACTCCCGCAACCGGCGAGTAGCTTCCAGTCCGTCCATCAGGGGCATCCGCATATCCATCAGGATCAGATCCGGGAGCTGCTCATCCACCTGCGCCAGCGCCTCCAGACCATTGGCAGCCAACCGTACCTTGCCCACCAGTTTTTGCAGCATCAGCGACACCACCAACTGGTTCACCGGGCTGTCCTCCACCACCAGCACATCCAGTGGCAACAGTGCCGAAGCCCCCTCCTCCCGCTGCGGCTGGCTATGGCAAGGCAACGCCATGCCGGGCAGTTCGAACCAGAAACAGCTTCCCTTGCCCGGCTCGCTCTTCAGGTGGATCTCTCCCCCCATAAGCGTCACCAGACGCTTGCTGATGGCAAGACCGAGGCCGGTACCGGAAAAACGCCGGGTGGCCGAGTTGTCGACCTGGGAGAAGGGTTCAAACAGCAGCGCCTGATCCGCATCAGCGATCCCGATCCCGGTGTCGGAGACCGAGATCAGCAGCTTCTCATCCTGCCAACCCAGGTGCAGAGTCACCTGCCCCTGCTCGGTAAATTTGAGAGCGTTGTCCAGCAGATTGCCCATCACCTGTGACAGACGCATCGGATCCCCCTGCAACTCCCGGGGAACCGACTCATCGACCCGATAAACCAGCGCGATCCCCTTGGCGGTCGCGCGAGCTTGCAGCGGCTCGACCAGAGATTGGCAAAGCTGGACGGGTTGCAGGGTCTCGCAGTGAAACACCAGGGTTTGCGACTCGATTTTCGAAAAATCGAGCACGTCGTCGATGATGGTTTGCAGCAATCTGGCCGAGTGGGTGGCATGGCGCAGCAGGCTCTGTTGCTCCGGCGCCAGCTCGGCATGCTGCACCAGATCGAGCATCCCCAACACCGCATTCATGGGCGAACGGATCTCGTGGGTCATCATGGCCAGAAACTGGGACTTGGCACGGTTGGCCGCTTCGGCCTCATCCCGTGCCCGCGCCAGCTCCTCTTCCCTACGGATCTGGTTGCTGATATCCCGGGCAGTGCCGCGATAACCAATAAACAGGCCATCATGGTCAAAGCAGGGCTCGGCGCTCACCTCCATCCAGCAGGGGCCGTGTTGCAGCGCGACCTGCATCCGCACCCCTCGCACCGGCTGGCGCAGCGCCAAAAGCTGCAGATATTTCTGGGCATCGCAGCTCTGCTTGTTGCAGACGTAGTCATAGAGGGTCGGCCGGGTCGCCTGCGGGGTCATCTCATCCAGATAACCCGGCTCTGAGGCATAACTGAGGCGATGCTCGGCATCTGTCTCCCAGAACCAGTCCGAAGCCATGGCGGCGAAGCTGCGAAAACGGCGTTCGCTGGCCTGCAGCGCTTCGGTTTTTACCGCGACCTGCTCCTGCAAGCGGGCCCGATAGGTGATGTTGACCAGCGCCTGGGCGATAAGCGGACGGCATCGCTCCATGGCGGCCTTGCTGGTGAGATCGAAGGTGCCCGCCCGAGCGTGGCGGCAGATGAGGGTGGCGGTAAAACCGGGGGCCTGCAGCCCGGTCAGCATCACGCTGGCCCAGCCCGGCTCGCTCGCCAGCGGCGCCAGCTCGGGCAGCTGGGCGGGATCGTAAATCACCAGAGTTTCACCCGAGATGGCGCGGGCAAACGCCGGGGTCATGCGCCAACTGCGGGCTGATAGCATTGGCTCGGTACTGAGGTGGGTACTTCCCTGATCCCCTTCCCAGGCCACCACATCCGCGTGCTCAAAGCCGATAAAGGGTTTGAGCACCTGGATAAGGCTCTCCAGCACCTGCTCCAGCGTCTTGGCATCGGCGAGGGTGGCAACGCCCCCCAGCAGAGTCTGGGACTCGTGACGATACTTGGCCTCGCGCTCGCGGCAACGCATAAGGTCGACCAGCGTGGTCTGCAATTTGTCGCCGAGGGCTTCCAGTTCACTGTTGCCAATCATCTTGTTGCCTGCTCTGTTATGTTCTGCCGACTCAACGGGTCAGGAAAATCACGCTCGATACCATCAGGTTGCCGTGGGCCAGCTCGCCATTGGGCAGCCGCCCCTGCTCGCCGAAGGTAAAGGGGGTGATAAAAGGGATCTTGCCGAGGCGAGCCTGGCTCTGCTCGACAAATTGGCACAACATATCACCTAGCGCCAAACGGCAACCAGCACAAAAGATGATGAGAGCGCCGATAGGCTGCAATTCCACGTCGACCCCATACCCTGGCTCAACGCGCATGGCATTGAGGCTGCGCTGCAACAACCCTTCCTGACTGCTGTACATCAACAACAGACGCTCCCCTTGCACCACATCGGTAAAGAGCCGCAGCCCGCCCTGTTCGGTCACCGCTTCGGGGTGGGAGAGTTTGTAATAAGGAATGCCATCCAGCGCTCCCACCTGACGAGCCAGCGGGGTGAGCGTGGTCTCCCGCAAAATCGCCCCCACCGGCCAGGGCTGCTCGCGCCCGCACCAGCAGGCATAGACCTCGGCGGCAGGCTGGTGATCGATGGTTAGTACCTCCCGCCCGTTGCTGGCGGTGATCTCGCCGCTGAATTCGGCAGGCACATAACCGGAGTGAAACTGAAAAGCCAGCTGGCAATCGGGATAGAGCACCGCCAGACCGATGCCATCCTGAGCCACCGCCTCATCCCAGCAGAGCTGCCAGTCACCGCTGACGCTGCTATCAGCCGCGGATCCACCGACCACCGGTACCGAGGCACCGAGTTCGGCCTCGATACCGGCCAGCAGCCCCTCTTCCTTGCCGGGACTGGCATGAAACAGGATCAACTGGGGCAGCTCGCCCGGCCGACCACAGTCGCTCATGGCTCGGCGCAGCAACTGTCGCACATCCACCCCGTCGCCGCTGGCACCGGCTACCCCGAAGGCCCCTTTCTCATCGTACAGGGCAGCAACGGCCAGCCCATATCCGTCTCGGGCGTGGTGTCCCATCTCGGTCATGACACCACCGCAAGAGCTGCACCCAAGCAAGCGGGTCGTCGGGAACTGGCGTTTGAGCGCGTCGCGCAGTATCGCCCCCTCATGGGCTTGGGTAAAATAGAGTAACAGCAGGGAGGGGGCCTGATCGGCATGGTGGCGCAGCTGCGCGCAGATATCTTGGGCCGCCAGCGATGAATTCTGGGCGAGGGAGTGAACGGTCAGAAATTTCAACACCATCTCCTTGTTTTATTGAATGGCAGCCTCAAGCAAAAATCATACCTTTATCAAACAATTATCTCGCTTCGCTTGCTAACATAGCGGTCAACTGAGACCAATGACAGGACGCCCATATGTGGCAAAAAAACATCAATGACTTCGATCGGGTCGTTGCCATCGGTGGTGGCCACGGCATGGGACGAGTGCTTTCGTCCCTCTCGTTTCTCGGTCAACGGCTCACCGGCATCGTCGCCACCACAGATGATGGTGGCTCGACCGGACGCTTGCGCAAGAGTCAGGAGTGCATCGCTTGGGGCGATCTGCGCAACTGCCTGAACCAGCTGGTCACCGATCCCAGCATCGGCAGCCTGTTGTTCGAATACCGCTTCGCCGGCAAAGGCGAGCTGGCGGGTCACAACCTTGGTAACCTGATGCTGCTGGCGCTCGATAATCTCTGTGTCCGTCCTCTTGATGCTATCAAGCTGATCAGTGACATGCTCAAAATCGAGTCACAATTGCTACCCATGTCTGAATTTCCCACCGATCTCTGCGCCCATATGGAGTGTGGCACCCAGATCCTAGGAGAGGTATCCATCGATCAACTGGCAACCCCTCCCCTCTCCCTCGGCCTGATGCCGGAAGTGCAAGCGACCCGGGAAGCGGTGCTGGCATTGCAGCAGGCGGACATGATCATTCTGGGGCCGGGCAGTTTCCTCACCTCCATCATGCCGCCACTGCTGCAGGCCGAGATCGCCCAGGCCATCAACGAGAGCAGCGCCATGCTGGTTTTCGTCTGCAATCTGGTGGCGGAAAACGGCCCTGCCAGTCAGCTGGATCTGATGAGTCAGTGTCGCTGGCTGGAATCCCGGGTCGGTCAGGGTCGGCTGGATGCCATCCTGGCCCCACAAGGCGCGGGTGATGCGGGGGACTGGCAAGGGCGAGTGATCGAAGCCGAGCTGGGCGAGCTTGAGCTGCCCCATCGGCACGATCGGTTGAAGCTGAAACTGGCGCTGGACCGAATCATCCAGCAACTGCTCAACCAGCGTTAGGCAACGGTAACGGCGCCACGGCATCCCTGCATGGCGCCGTTACTGATAATCGGCAAGAAACGCGAGCACCTGGGGCAAGGAGGCCTCCAGCAGTTGCAATTGGCGCTCTGCCTCGGCCACATCGGCCTGCTTGCTGGCCATCTCCAGCGCCATCACCTGCTGATAGCTCGGCATGGCGCCGTAGCTGCCACAGGATGATTTCATGCTGTGCGCCACCCGAGCCAGCGCCTCCCACTCTCCCTGTTCATAGAGGGGTCTGAGCTGACTCAGCTGCTCGCCCACCTCTTCAATAAAGACTGCGATGACCACGGGCAGCATATCCGGACCGATATCCTCTGCCAGCTGCTGCAACACCTTGCGATCCACCCACTCCATGCGAGGCTCCTCCAGAACGGTATTCAAACAGACCATATTATAGATAGTTTTCGATGTCGTGGCTCACGACCAGGCTGTGATGAAGCACCCGATTGGATGGCTCAGGGAATAAAGTGGCAAAAAATGTGATCAGTATCGAAATAGCGATGCCGAAACGCCCCTCAATACAACAAGTTGATTGCCATCAATTAACAATTGATCAACACTTAATGCCGTCAGAGTGATGATGCTCAGCAACACCTCTCATCCCTTTTGCCTTTTATGGCTGCTGCGAAGAACCAGGGTAGGTATCTACCCTGGTATTTTTTTATCTTGCTCAAGCGCGACCTGGTTGGTCGCCACCCGCTCCCCCATGCGAAACAGATTGAATTCGCCGGGCGCCATTTTGACCCAATTCTCATTGCCGGTCAGCGGACGGGTGGTGATCAGGGTCACCACATCGTTGGGGGTGGTCTCCCTTTGAAAG
This sequence comes from Aeromonas sp. Y293-4, assembly GCF_027705905.1. Lineage (NCBI taxonomy): Bacteria > Pseudomonadati > Pseudomonadota > Gammaproteobacteria > Aeromonadales > Aeromonadaceae > Aeromonas > Aeromonas sp. Y293-4. The sequence continues at coordinate 479,727 of NZ_JAPDCI010000001.1, forward strand.
TCGATCACCACCTCCTCATCCAGCAGGCTCGCCTCGCCAAAGGGCGCACAGCGGGTCAGCCAGTGCAGGTTGTTGCTGCAGTAGCTCATCACATACTCCCCGTCCGAGAGCAGCATGTTGAACACCCCGAATGCTCTGAGCTCGTCACACAGGGTGGCGAGATAGCGAAACATGGCGGGAAAGTTTGCCGGACGCTTGGGATATTTTTGCTCCAGTCGATCGAGCAGCCAGCAGAAGGCGTGCTCGCTGTCGGTATCCCCCACCGGCCGGTGGCGGCCGGTTGGCAGCTTCTTGTAGCCGGTGAGCTGACCGTTGTGGGCGAAGGTCCAGTAACGACCCCACAGCTCACGGGTAAAGGGGTGGGTATTTTCCAGTGACACGCAGCCACGGTTGGCCTGCCGAATGTGGCTGACCACGGCGCAGCTCTTGATGGGCAGCGCCTGTACCAGTCTGGCGATGGGAGATTGGGCGCTGGGCTCGGGATCCTTGAAGGTTCGAAAGCCCTTCCCCTCGTAGAAGGTGATCCCCCAGCCATCCTTGTGGGGCCCGGTCTTGCCGCCGCGCAGCATCAACCCGGTAAAGCTGAAGCAGATATCGGTCGGCACATTGGCACTCATGCCGAGCAGTTCGCACATATCCGGCAGACTCCTTTCATGATTTGGCTTGTGTCATGTTCGACCAGCACGCTGGTTCGACAGACAGCAGGGGAAGGCGCAATCCCTTCCCCTGTGACTGGCAACAACCGGCCGATGGCGAACCATGGGCGTTGCCCTTGTCTGGTGACGATGGCCTGATTACTTGGCCATCTCTTTTTCGACCAGCTGGATCAGGATGTGGATCACCTTGATGTGCACTTCCTGAATACGGTCGGCATAGCCAAAGTGCGGCACGCGGATCTCGACATCCGCCAGACCCGCCATCTTGCCGCCATCCTTGCCGGTCAGTGCGATCACTTTCATGCCTTTGGCGCGGGCAGCCTCGATGGCTTTCAGGATATTGCCGGAGTTGCCGCTGGTGGAGATGCCAAGCAGCACGTCGCCACGGCGGCCGACCGCTTCCACATAGCGGGAGAAGACATAGTCATAGCCAAAGTCGTTGGAGACGCAGGATAGGTGGCTCGGATCGGAGATGGCAATACCGGCATAACCCGGGCGGTTCTCGCGGTAACGACCGGTCAGCTCTTCGGCAAAGTGCATGGCGTCACAGTGGGAGCCACCGTTGCCACAGGAGAGCACCTTGCCCTCTTCTTTGAAAGAGTCAGCCAGCAGTTTGGCGGCCGCTTCGATGTTTTTCAGGTTCTGTTCATCAGCCAGGAAGGCCTGCAGCACGCTGGCAGCTTCGGTCAGTTCATTGCGGATCAATTCTTGGTACATGATGTCTCTTCCACTGTTTTTAGTGTGCGTGTAGATCGCGGCTATTCTCGCACAAGCGAATCGCACAGTCGCCCCCCTGCGAGCCACAGCGCTGGCGTCGCGTGAGCGTTATGGGGATCACAGAGAGAAGGTAATGAAGATGTAAACAGCTTGATAACTTTGTGCGTATGAATTACAACAGGGGCCATATCCAACAGGTCAGACCTCTGGATCAGTTACGCCACGTTGGCAATCTTTCACGCAAGGAGCAAGCAATGACGACGACCCTCACTCTGCTCGGGGTGATCTTGGTTATCGGAGCCCTGGCCTATCGCCGGGCATCCCTGTTCATCTCCACCCTGGTCACCGGCGCCGCCCTGGTGCTTGGCGCCATCTATGGTCATGTGCCCTTGCTGGTATGGGCGCTGTTCGCGGTGATCGCCATCCCGCTCAATCTGGTGGAATTTCGCCGCAATCAAATAACCAAGCCGCTGTTCAAGATCTACAAATCGATCATGCCGGAGATGTCCCGCACCGAGAAAGAGGCGATTGAAGCGGGCACCACCTGGTGGGAAGCCGATCTGTTCGCGGGCAACCCGGACTGGAAAAAGCTGCACGCCATCCCGGTCAGCACCCTCTCTGCCGAAGAGCAGGCCTTTATGGATGGTCCGGTCGAGGAAGTGTGCCGCATGGTGAGCGACTGGGAAGTGACCCACGAGCGCGCGGACCTCTCCCCCGAGGTGTGGCAATACCTGAAGGACAACAAGTTCTTCGCCATGATCATCAAGAAGAAATATGGCGGTCTGGAGTTCTCGGCCTACGCCCAGTCATGTGTCCTGCAAAAACTGTGCGGCGCCAGCGCCGTGCTCGCCTCTACCGTCGGCGTACCCAACTCGCTGGGCCCGGGCGAACTGCTGCAGCACTATGGCACCGACGAGCAGAAGGATTACTACCTGCCCCGTCTGGCGGTAGGTAAAGAGATCCCCTGCTTCGCCCTGACCAGCCCGGAAGCGGGTTCTGATGCCGGTTCCATCCCCGACTTCGGTATCGTCTGCAAGGGCGAGTGGGAAGGCAAAGAGGTGCTCGGTATGCGCCTCACCTGGAACAAGCGCTACATCACGCTCGCCCCCATTGCTACCGTGCTGGGTCTGGCCTTCAAACTGCGTGATCCGGAACACCTGCTGGGTGAAGAGGAAGAGCTCGGTATCACCTGCGCCCTCATTCCCACTCACATCAAGGGTGTCGGCATCGGCCGTCGCCACTTCCCGCTCAACGTGCCGTTCCAGAACGGCCCGACCCAGGGCAAGGATGTGTTCGTCCCGCTCGATTTCATCATCGGTGGCCCGGCCATGGCCGGTCAGGGCTGGCGCATGCTGGTCGAGTGTCTGTCAGTCGGTCGCGGCATCACCTTGCCCTCCAACAGCACAGGTGGCGTCAAGATGCTGGCCCTAGCAAGCGGCGCCTATAGCCGCATCCGTCGCCAGTTCAAGCTGCCCATCGGCAAGATGGAAGGGATTGAAGAGCCGCTGGCCCGCATCGGTGGCAACGCCTATATCATGGGCGCCGCAGCCAACCTGACCGTGACAGGTATCGACCTTGGCGAGAAACCCTCGGTCATCTCCGCCATCGTCAAATACCACCTCACTGACCGTGCCCAGAAGTGCATCATCGATGCCATGGACATCCACGGCGGCAAGGCCATCTGCATGGGCCCCAACAACTATCTGGCCCGTGGCTATCAGGGTGCCCCCATCGCCGTTACGGTGGAAGGGGCCAACATCCTGACCCGCAGCATGATCATCTACGGTCAGGGCGCTATCCGCTGCCACCCGTATGTACTGCCGGAGATGCTGGCCGCCAGCCATCCCGACAAGGAGCAGGCGCTGAAAGATTTCGACAAGGCGGTATTCAGCCACGTCGGCTTTGCCATCAGCAACCTGGTACGCAGCTTCTGGCTCGGTATCACCGGCGCCCGCTTTGCCGCGGCCCCTTACAAGGATCAGACCAAGGGCTACTACCAGCAACTCTCCCGCCTCTCGGCCAACCTGGCGTTCCTGTCAGACATGGCGATGGGCACTCTGGGTGGCGAGCTCAAGCGCAAGGAGCGGGTCTCCGCCCGCCTTGGCGACGTGCTGAGCCAGCTCTATCTCGCCTCCAGCGCCCTCAAGCGCTATCAGGACGAGGGACGCCAGCAGGCCGACCTGCCGCTGCTGCACTGGGCACTGCAAGATGCCATGTTCAAGGCACAAGAGGCGATCGACGAGCTGCTGCGCAACTTCCCGAACCGGTGGATTGGCCTTGCCCTGCGCGCCGTGGTGCTGCCGCTGGGTCGTGACCTGAACCGTCCATGCGACAAGCTGGATCAACAGGTTGCCCGTCTACTGCAAACCCCGAGCGAGACCCGTAGTCGCCTGGCCAAGGGGCAGTATCTGACCCGCGAAGAGGGCAACCCCTTCGGTCTGCTGGAGCAGGCGCTCGATGACGTACTGGCCGCCGAGCCGCTGTTCGAGAAAGTCTGCAAGAGCGATGGTATCAAGCGTCCCTTCATGGCGCTGGACAAGGTGGCCGACATCGGCCTGGCCGCTGGCGTACTGACCCAGAGCGAAGCCGAGCTGCTGCGCCGCGCCGAAGTAAGTCGCCTGCGCACCATCAACGTCGATGATTTTGACCCCATCGATCTGGTGGCCAACAAGAAACTGTTTGAAGCCTCCGCTTACCATCACGCGGCCTGATAACCAGCTATCGACAACGCCTCCCTTGTGGAGGCGTTTTTTATGGGCGCTCACCACTATTCACTGCCCTCACAGCCACCACTCGCACGCACAGCTCCCCCGACCAGCTGCAGCCCCCGTGTGGTCAGCCGGGAAAAAAGGCACAATAGCCGACAAATCGAATCACCAAGGAAGCCAAGATGACCCTTGAGCACCTGATCCTGTGGCGCCGCGACCTGCACCGCCTGCCGGAAGCCGCCTGGAAAGAGTTTCGCACCACCAGCCTGATTGCCCACCACCTGAGCGAGCTCGGTTATCGCATCGTGCTCGGCGACAAGCTGCTGGCCAGCAATCTGATGATGGGCCGTGATGTGGATGTGGCGGCCGAGAAGGCTCGCGCCCGCCGTCAGGGGGCCCATCCCGACTGGCTGGAGCGGATCGGCGATGTCACTGGCCTGATGGGCGAGCTGGATACCGGCCGTCCCGGTCCGACCCTGGCCTTTCGCTTCGATATCGATGCGGTGGAGGTGGAAGAGTCCGACGCCGAACAGCACCAACCGCAGCAAGAGGGTTTTGCCTCCCACAACAAGGGGTGGATGCACGCCTGCGCCCACGATGGCCACACCGCCATCGGCATGGGGCTGGCCAGCCGCCTGATGGCGATGAAGGAGCAGCTGTGCGGTCGCATCAAGCTCTTCTTCCAACCCGCCGAAGAGGGGTGCCGCGGTGGCAAGGCGCTGGCTGCCGGTGGCGCACTCGATGACGTGGATGCCCTGCTCTCGCTCCATATCGGTATTCACGCTGGCAGCGGCGAGCTGGTGATCAACCCCACCGAGTTTCTCTGCTCCACCAAGTTCGACGTCCACTTTATGGGCACCGCCGCCCACGCGGGACTCGAACCCAACGCAGGCAGCAATGCGCTGGCCGCCGCCTGCATGGCCACCACCTCCATGCTCGGCATTCCCCGCCACCGCGACGGCATGACCCGCATCAACGTCGGCCAGCTTCACGCAGGCAGCGGTCGCAACGTCATCCCCGATCATGCCGAGCTGCGCGGTGAGACCCGCGGCGCCGACAGCGCGCTCAACGACTACATGTTCAGTCAGGTACAGCGCATCGTCGAAGGTACCGCCCTAGCCCACGGTGTCACCTACCGCATCATCAAGCAGGGTGAGGCCATTGCCCTCGACAACAGTCCGGCGCTGCAGGCCGAGCTGGCGGCGCTGGCCCGCAAGCAAGGGCTCGCCACTATCCAGACTCGCCGCTTTGGCGCCAGCGAAGATGCCGGTTTTCTGATGGAGCGGGTGCAAAAGCAGGGGGGCGAAGCGGCTTACCTCATCCTGGGGGCCGATCTGGCGGCACCACACCATCACAACGAATTCGATTTCGATGAGCGGGTGATGCAAAGCGGGGTAGAGCTACTGGCCGCCTGGGCCCGTGCCCGACTGGGTGTGGCAGAAGCCACCCTCTCTTGATATCCCCTCGGCAAGCTCACCGGCTAACGGGATCAAAAAAAGGCGCCTCGGCGCCTTTTTTCTGCAAGAAAAACCTGAGCGCTACTCGCGGTGCTTGCGATGCACATCAGGGCGACCACCGGTCACGCTATCGGCTCTCCCCTCCTCTTTGGCCTTCTCGGCCCGCTTTTTGCGCATCTCGCGGGGATCGGCGATGAGCGGGCGGTAGATCTCGATACGATCCCCGTCGTGCAGCGGCTCGCTCCCTTTCACCGGGCGGCTGTAGATACCGAACTTGTTGACCGCCAGATCGATCTCGGGGTGTTTTTGCACGATGCCGGACTGCTCGATGGCCGCCAGCACGCAGGTCTCGGGCGCCACCCGCAGGGCAATCACCGTCTGCTGCTGCGGCAAGGCATAGACAACCTCGATGTTGAGCTGGTCAGACACCGTATACCTCCTTCGCCCGGTTGGAGAAGGCGGAGACCATGGAGCTCACCAGATCGCGGAATACCTGACCAAAGGCCACCTCGATAAGCTTGGAGGTAAACTCGAAATCGAGATCAAACTCCACCTTGCAGGCATCCACATCGAGCGGGGTAAAGGTCCACCAGCCCGCCAACTTGCGGAACGGGCCATCCACCAGCTCCATCCTGATCTGGCGGTTCACATCCAGCTGATTGCGGGTGGTAAAGGTCTTGGCAATCCCCGCCTTGGCCACATCGACCGACGCCATCATGTAGTCATCGCCAGCCTCGTGGACACGGCTGCCGACACAGCCGGGCAAAAACTGCGGATAGGCATCCACATCGTTAACCAACTTGAACATCTGTTCTGCACTGAACATCACCAGGGCACTGCGCGTAATTCGGGGCATGGCTTTTCCTCATCCAATCGGCGCGATTTTATCACCATGTTTGGGGTTGTGGAGGTAAAACCTCAGCCAAACCGCTCAGAAAGCCACCACTTGACCTGCTGCGCGTTTTACAGCCGCCCCTGCCTACGTATAATACGAGCCTCCTAGTCATTGCCGGAAATCGCCCGTCATGAGCAAAAAAAACAGTAAAAACAAAGCCGGGTCCAGCACCATTGCACTCAACAGAACCGCGCGCCACGAATACTTCATCGAAGAGAAGATCGAAGCGGGTCTGTCCCTGCAAGGGTGGGAAGTCAAATCCCTGCGGGCGGGCAAGGCCAACATCAGCGAAGCCTATGTCATCTTCCGTGATGGCGAGGCCTATCTGTTCGGCTCCAGCTTCCTGCCACTGCAAGCGGCCTCCAGCCATGTGGTATGTGACCCGACCCGCACCCGCAAACTGCTGCTGAGCCGTCGTGAACTCGACAAGCTCGAAAGCCTGATTGCCCGTCAGGGCTACACCATAGTTCCCCTCGCCCTCTACTGGAAACAGTGCTGGGTCAAGGTCGAAATCGGCCTGGTGAAGGGCAAGAAAGAGCACGACAAGCGCGAAGATACCAAGGCCCGCGAATGGGATCGGGAAAAAGCCCGCATCATGAAGAACAAGCATCGCGGCTAACCTGCGACTGGCAGCATCAGAACGCCGGTTCACCTTCCCCCGGCGCAGCTGGCTCTGCAGGCTCAGCTGCGTACAATAAATCGGCAAACAGACTGGCTGTCAGAGGGAATGGGTATCAACGCCTTGCTATGACAGCATTTTTGCGTACAATCGCAATTAACAACTTGGGGCTGATTCTGGATTCGACAAGATTCACGAAACCCAAGGTGCATGCCGAGGTGCGGTAGGCCTCGTTAATAAACCGCAAAAAAATAGTCGCAAACGACGAAAACTACGCACTAGCAGCTTAATAACCTGCATAGAGCCCTTCTACCCTAGCTTGCCTGTGTCCTAGGGAATCGGAAGGTCATCCTTCACAGGATCGTGTGGAAGTCCTGCTCGGGGCGGAAGCATTAAAACCAATCGAGCTAGTCAATTCGTGGCGTGTCTCTCCGCAGCGGGTTGGCGAATGTAAAGAGTGACTAAGCATGTAGTGCCAAGGATGTAGTAATTTTGGACGGGGGTTCAAATCCCCCCAGCTCCACCAAACGTTTGGAAAGGGCCATCTCGCAAGAGGTGGCCCTTTTTATTTGTCCATGTCCATGTTGTTTACCGATATCAAACTGGTTGGATTTTTTTCCAATATCCCCCTTGAACTGGCCTTTGGCAAAAAAAATCAGGCGCATCACCGCGCAGGCTTTATCATCAGGTTGCCATCCCGATACTAGCCGGACTCACAGCCGCACATCGGCATGTCGTGGCCCAATATTGAGTAAATTGATGTTGGCCGCTGCATTTTAATGCACTTACAATATGCGCCCAATTCTGTTGGATTCCTTCTGATGCTCCGCCAATGTGATCGTCTATTCCTGTTTCTCCTGCTACTGCTCTGGGGCGTGGCGGCGCACGCCATTACCAGTCTGAATGAAGACGAGTTTGATCTGTCTGAGCGCGCCTGGCTGTCATCACACCAGGAGCTGGTCATCGGCATGCCGATGATGGGTGACCCTCCATACAGCTATAAGGATGCAGATCAACGTTTTACCGGCCCAGTCCCCGACATTGCGCAGCAGATTGCCAGAACGCTCGGTTTGACCCTGCGCTACAAGGTTTACCCCTCCTACGTGGATGCGCTCTCCGGACTTGACCACGGAGCAATCGACATACTGGTGAACGACCAGCCAAGCGAACAATGGCGATCCAAGATTGTCTCCCTCCCGTTTTTGCTCTCCATGCCACGCGGCGTGCTGCTCAACAATGGCAAAACGAAGTTGTCACGACAGGATGCCCATGGTTTGCACTGGGTCTGTGTCACAGGAGTCAATGCTTGCAGTGAATTGAAAAAACTGGGATTTCTCCGTGTGACCGAGGCAGAGAGTCGCAGTGAAGCAGCCTTTATGCTCAAAAAGCGCATGGCTGACGCCTATCTTGCCGACATGCCGTCACTGGTGATGGTGAGAGATCAGCATCCCAAGGCTGGCTTCACCATTGCCACTCCGGAATGGGTAAGCGGCACGTCTCTCTCCATCAATATGCACAAGAGCGACCCGGCACTAGTCAGCCTGGTGAGCAAGGCATTCAACGAGATACCGGTTGAAGATCGTCGTCACATGCTGGCCGCCACTACGACTAGCCAACATGCGGACTCAGGAGCGGTGAAGTCTGTGCAGTTTACCCCTGAGGAGCAGGAGTGGCTCAACCAGCATCCTGAGCTGACTTACGGCGTCTCTCCGGACTGGACCTCCATGAGCGAATTCAATTACCGGGGCAGGCTGGTCGGTTATGTGGCGGACCTGATGGCGCTGATGCAGCAAGTCTCCGGGCTGAAGTTCTCTCTGGTTCGCACCAATAGCTGGGGTGAAACCCAGAATATGCTGAAGCTGCGGCAGATCGATTTTATTCCGGCCATCTCCCCCAACCACGACCGCGGCCAGTTTGCGCTGTTCACCCCCGGCTATCTGTTTGTCGATCGGGTCGTTATTGCCCCCAAAGGCAGTACCGATATCACCGATCTCTCACTGCTGCGAGGGAAACGGGTCGGCATGGTGCATGGCTCGCTGGATAAAGATCTACTGACCCACATCGGCGCCCATCTGGTAGAGGTCAACAATGACAACCGCTTGCTGGAGCTGCTGGACACGGGCGATGCCGACTACGTGATGGTCACCCTGCCATCCATCAACAAGCGGGTGAGCGAACGCTATCAGGTGGTCTATGCCGGCAAAGACTTGCGCCTGCCGGTCGCCATGGCTACGCGCAAAGATCCCATGCTGCAGCGGATCCTCACCAAGGTGCTCTATTCGATACCGCCGGAGGAGCTCAATAAAGTGGAGAGACGCTGGCTCTCCATGAGCGTGCAGACCGGCATCAATAGCGAAACAGTGCTGTTCTGGTTCGCAATGGGCGGCGCGGCAGCCACCCTGCTGTTTGCCCTGTTCTGGGCCTGGACCGCACCCTGAAACGGGAGATCGTGCAGCGACAACGGGCCGAGAAGACACTCAATGAGCAGTTGGTGTTCGTCCAGACCCTGCTCGACTCCCTGCCCAATATGGTGGCATTGCGGGATCACGAGCATCGCCTGACCCTCTGCAACCGGGCATACCGCGAGCTGTTTATCGGTGACGGATCCGCAGGAGATGGCTGGGGTTATATGACCGAGGACGAGCGGCAACAGATGCTATGCGAGGAGCGTGCGGTCTGGGAAACCGGCGAGAGCTTCCAAGGATCGGGTTATACCCAGCGCGAGGGGGATATTCCCCTTCACGTGGTCTACGTCAAGTTGCCCTATCGCGCAGCAGACGGCGCGATTCAGGGGGTGCTGACGGTATTGACCGATGTCAGTGCCCTCAAGGCCGCCGAAAACAAGGTGCGAGAAGTGGAGTGCAGGCTGCGGGACATCACCGACAGCATGCCGGGTCTGGTTTATCAATATCTCTGGCAAGGGGCCGGCAAGGGGAAATTCCTCTATCTGTCCCAAGGAGCCAGCGACATTCTCGGGATGACCCATCAAGAGTTGATGGCAGCCGAGTCTGGCGGCGTGATCCTCGGCTTGAACGACGAGGCTCTGGCAGCCTTTATCGATAAGGTGGCCAAACATGCGCGAACCCTTGAGCCGCTCGATATGGAGGTGCTGGTGCCCTCTGTTCAGGGGGAGCGATATATCCAGATCCGCGGCAACTTTGTGGCGCAACAGGGCAATGATCGCCTGCTCAACGGCGTGGTGCAGGACATCACCGCCATCAAGCAACAGGAGCATGAACTGCGCGAGGCGCGCGCCGCAGCCGAGCAGGCGATGCAGGCTCGCAGCCGTTTTCTGGCCACCATGAGCCATGAGCTGAGAACCCCCATCTCGGGCATGCACGGCATGCTGGAGCTGCTGCGCATGAGTGAGCTCAATGATGACCAGCGCTATCTGCTGCGCAATGTGGAGAGCTCGGCCAACCACCTGCTCTATCTGGTCAACGATATCCTCGACTTTTCCAAAATCGAGGCGGGTCAGCTGCACCTCAATCGCCAATCCTGCCGTCTGCAACCTGTGGTGTGCGATGTGATCCGCGGCCATGCCGCACTGGCCTACAGCAAGGGGCTGAAGGTCACGCTCCAGTGGGAGGATCAACTCCCCGACCTGGCCGATATCGATCCGGTCAGAGTGGGCCAGGTGATTTCCAATCTGCTCAACAACGCGGTGAAGTTCACCGAGCAGGGCATCATTTCGATCCAGGCCAGCTATCACGACCAGCAGCTGGTTATCGCGGTGACGGATACCGGCATCGGCATCGCCGAAGAGAAGCAAGCGCTGCTCTTTACCCCGTTCGAGCAGGTGGAATCCGATATCAATCGCCGCTTTGGTGGCACCGGTCTGGGCCTGGCCATCTGTGATCAGCTGGTGAAGAAGATGGGCGGCACCCTGACGGTCAAGAGCCAGCTCGGTGAAGGGGCCTGTTTCCGCTTCAGCATCCCGCTGCTCAATGTCCTGTGGGAACCACCCGCACTGGCGGGCAGCGAATGGTGGTGGCTGGGTAGCGATGCCGCCTTGCAGGCCACCATGGCACGGCTCGGCGCCCGGTTGACCCCCCTCGAGATCCACCAGCTCACCGCCGATCTCGACGGCCTGCTGTTAGCGGAAGAGGCCGCGCTGGAGTCCAGCATGGGGAGCGATTGGCACACCTTGCTGCAGTCCGGCACTCTCAAGGGGGTCATCCTCTCCCCCCGCGAAGCGTTGCGGGGGCGCATGGGCTCGGAGAACTGGTGGCGCCTCGGCCAATCCCCCCTCTATCCGGATCTGTTGCTCGAAAGCTGCCGCGAACTGATCACCGGGCGAGCCGTGACCACCCATGCCGCCAGCATCGAAAAACTGGGCGGGCGGGTGCTGGTCGCCGATGATCATCTGGTCAATCGCGCCCTGCTGACCCGTCAGCTGGCGATTCTGGGGGTAGAGTGCGAGGTAGTGGAATATGGAGAGAAGGCGTTGCGCGCCTGGCAAACCCGGGATTTCGCCCTGCTGATCACCGACTGCCACATGCCGCACATGGATGGCTACACCCTGACCCGCCGCCTGCGGGAACAAGGGGAGCAGGCCCCCATCATCGGTGTCACCGCCGATACCTCGGAGGAGGCGGCAGCCAATATGACGGCAGCCGGCATGAACGGCATGCTGTGCAAACCCTATTCGCTGGAGTCACTGCGCCAGATGCTGCTGCGGTGGTTGCCCGCGACTACGATCACAGAGAGAGTGCCCGCACGACAGGCCATCAATCTCGACATGATCGGTCGCTGGCAAGATCTGTTTGGCGATGAAGGGATTGCCAAAAGCATGGCAAGGGAGTATCTGACCTCCAACCGGAAAGATTGCCACGCTATGATGAGCGCGCTCTCCTCCGATGATAGCCAGGAGCTGGTGGAGATCGCCCACCGCATCAAAGGGGCAGCCAGAATGGTCGGGGAGCTCTCCCTGGCCGAGCAGGCAGCGCAACTGGAATCGGTGGCCCGCCTCAAGCAGTTGAGCGAGCTCGCGCTGCTGACACAGAGAGTGGAAGAACAGATGAACAATATTGAACGTGAAATGGGATTGTGGCTCGATGAGTAGAACGGCAGACGAGTTGGTCATCATGGTGGTCGAGGATCACGGGTTTCAACGCAAGACCCTGATGCACCAGATCCGGGCGCTCGGTTATCAGCAACTGCTGGAGGCCGCAGACGGCATCGAAGCCCTGGCGCTGTGCCAGAGCCACACTGTCGACATCCTGTTCTGCGATCTGCGGATGCCCGGCATGGATGGCATGGCGCTGCTGCGCCGCCTCTCGCTGGGTGGCTTTCGGGGCGGCATCATCCTCTCCAGCGCGCTGGAAGATGACGTGGTAGAGGCCGTACTGCGCATGAGCGCGGCCTATGGCCTCCATGTGCTGGGTCGCATCGAGAAACCCTCCAGCCCGCAGCGGCTGCGCCAGTTGATCGACTCCTGGGCACCCAAGTCGGCCCCCTCGGGCAAGGACGATGGCCTCGTCCTCTCGGTGGACGAGCTCAAACGCGCCCTCGACAACGACCAGCTGTTGCCATGGTATCAACCCAAGGTCGGCTTTGCGTCCGGCCAGTGGGTGGGGATGGAGGCGCTGGCCCGCTGGCAGCATCCGGAATACGGGCTGATCTCCCCCGGCATGTTTATCCCGCTGGCGGAAAACAACGGCCTTATCGACCAGCTGACCGATGTCATCATCAACAAGTCGCTGCAGGATTGCCATCTGTGGGGCCAGACCGGCCTCTCCCTCAATCTGTCGATGAACCTCTCAACCACCTCGCTGATCGAGGGGGATCTCTGCCACTTCCTGATCAACCAGTGCCAGCGTTGGAGCGTCAATCCCGAGCTGATCACCCTGGAGGTGACCGAAAGCTCGTTTGTCGAGGATATCGGCAAGGCACTGGAGGTGCTGACCCGGCTGCGGATGCACGGCTTTGGCCTCTCCATCGATGACTTCGGTACCGGCTACTCCTCGATGCAGCAGCTGGCGCTGCTGCCGTTTACCGAGCTCAAACTTGACCGTTCGTTTGTCGATCGCTGCTATGCCGACCCCTCCCGTCTGGCCATCATCGAATCGAGCATCGAGCTAGCCCGCAAGCTGGGGCTGAAATCAGTCGCCGAAGGGGTGGAAGATGTGCAGACCTGGCAACTGCTGGCCAAGCTGGGGTGCGATATCTGTCAGGGCTTCTTCACCGCCCGCCCTATGCCGCGCAGCGAACTGCAGCACTGGCACCAGATCTGGCAAGCCCGACTACCGACCCTGATATCCGGCTGATCTCCCGCGACCAACCCTTTGGGCCAACAGTGCGCCGATCGGCAACGTGAATGGCCGCCTTGGAAAAGGTGGCCATTTTCTTTATCTAGGACTCGCCACTCACGCATGCCCGCCCCCTATCCACCAACCTTTTATCCAACCGAGTGCCACCCACCCCCTTTGCTCTGTATACGCCGCATGCCTTGAGTCACCATTTATGCAAAATAAGTTGCATCACAAATGGTGCTACTGGCGGATAATGCCTATCGCGAGCGAGAGCAGCCTCTCTTCTACCAGACGCATCAACTGACAATAAAACAATGAATATCCTGCTTCAACAGGAATAGTTCTCAACGATGCGCCGTGCCGATGAGGTAGACAAGACGACCTGAAATCGTTTTCTCTTTTGAACAATAAGCTGTCTAAAATCAAATAAAGTTGTAAATAACCTTTGTTATGGTGAGCGTATAGCAAGCGACCTCCCTGTCGCTTCCCCTGCTGGCTCCGCCAGATGCAGCATTTTCTGCGCCTTGAAAGCGAGTTTATGACGCAATGATCACCATCACCCTCGATGGGGCTCAGTTGACGGTTGACCCGACCAGAACCCTGCTCCAGATAGCCAAACAGCACCAGACTGATATCCCCACCCTGTGCGGTGACAACACCAGCGGCCCTAAGACACCCTGCGACCTCTGCGTGGTCGAGATTGCCGGTCTCGGCATCCGCCGCGCCTGCGAGACACTCCCCGAGGCAGGGATGGTGATCACCAGCTACAGCGATGCCCTGAGCACCCACCGCCAGCAGGCCCTCGGCCGCATCCTCTCAGATCACTACGCCGATTGCGAAGCCCCCTGCCAGCGCGCCTGCCCGGCCGGCGTGGACATTCAATCCTATCTGCATCACATCGCCATGGGAGATCACCAGGCAGCCATGGCCATCATCAAGCAGACCCTGCCGATGCCCCTCTCCATCGGCCGGGTCTGCCCTGCTTTTTGTGAGGCACAGTGCCGCCGCGCGCTGGTGGATGAGCCACTGGCCATTCGCCACCTCAAGCGCCACGCCGCCGATCTGGACCTGGCAGAAGCGGCCCCCTATCAACCGCCAAAGAAGCCCGCCAAGGGCAAGCGGGTTGCCATTATCGGCAGCGGCCCGGGCGGCCTCACTTGTGGTTACTATCTGGGTTACGAGGGATTTGAAGTCGACCTGTTCGAGGCAATGCCCGAGGCGGGAGGCTGGCTGCGCTACGGCATCCCCGAGTACCGGCTGCCCAAGGCGATCCTCGATCAGGAGATCGACCTGATGTGCAAAAGCGGCATGCGGATCCACACCAGGCAGCGACTGGGCCACCAGATCACTCTCTCGGCGCTGTGCCGCGACTATGATGCGGTCTGTCTGGCGGTTGGCGCTTCCAAGGCGGTACCGATGGATTACCCGGGCAGCACCCTAGCCGGTTGTTATCTCGGGGTCGATTACCTCAAGGATCAGATGCTCACCAAGCGGCTCACCACTGGCAAGAAGGTTGCGGTGATCGGGGGTGGTAATACCGCGATCGACTGCGCCCGCACGGCGGTGCGCCTCGGCGCCGAAACCACCCTTATCTATCGCCGCACCCGCGCCGAGATGCCCGCCGAGGCATATGAGATCGACGAAGCGGAGCACGAAGGGGTGCGCTTTTTGATGCTCACCAATCCGGTGGAGAATCTGGCCGATGAGGCTGGTCGCGTCTGTCAGGTACGCCTCGAGAAGATGGCTCTCGGCGAGCCAGACGCCTCCGGTCGCCGCCGCCCGGAGCCCACCGGCGAGTTCTTCCTTGAAGAGTTTGATACCGTGATTGCGGCAGTGTCGCAGCAGCCGGATCTCAGCTTTATGGAAGGGGAGCCCCTCACCCTCCCCTTCACCCGCTGGCAGACGCTGGAGTCCCACCCCGAGACCATGCACAGCGGCCACGGCAACCTGTTTGCCATCGGCGATCTGCGCCGCGGGCCCGCCACCGCCATCGAGGCGGTTGCCGATGGTCGCAAGGCGGCGCTGGCCATCGATCAGTTCCTCCACGGTGACATGATCGACCCGGTGCGGCCCTTCAACGCCTGCAAGGCTCCCACACTCAAGCAGGTCGATCCCGCCCAGTTTGCTCACCTGAAAAAAGTCGCCCGCAGCATCATGCCCCATCTGGCAGAGCAGGATCGCGAGGGCAGCTTTGCCGAGGTGGAGCGTGGTTTGAGTGATGCCGATGCCCGCAGCGAAGCCAGCCGCTGCCTCGAGTGCGGCTGTCAGGCCAACACCGATTGTGCACTGCGCAACTACGCCACCGAATACAAGGTCGAGCAGAGCGCTCTCGACACCAGCCAGTGCCAGAAGTTTGCAGTGGATAACAGCAGCGAATTTATCGTGTTTGATGCCAACCGCTGCATCGGCTGCGGCCAGTGCGTGCAGACCTGTGGCGAACAGGCGGTACAAGGGGTGCTGCGCTTTGCCAAAAACAACGATGGCACCCTCTCGAACCGGCCGCAGTTCGACACGGGGCTCTCGATGGGCGACTCCCACTGCGTGCAGTGCGGCGCCTGTGTACAAGTCTGCCCCACCGGCGCTCTGGTGGATGCCCGCGACAAGTCGCAGGGGCGCACCGAGCTGCTCACGCCGGTCAATACTATTTGCACCTACTGCGGGGTCGGCTGCGGCGTCACCCTCTACGTCGATGAGGCGAACAACCGCATCCGCTATGTGGAGGGGAATCGCAACTCACCGGTCAATCAGGGGCTGCTCTGCGTCAAGGGACGCTTCGGCTTTGACTTTATTCAGAGCGAGGAGCGCCTCACTACCCCGCTTGTCCGTAAAAATGGCGAGCTGGTGCCCGCCAGCTGGCAGGAGGCCATCGCCCTGGTGGCCGAGCGTTTCACCGCCCTGCGCCAGCACTATGGCAGCGATGCGCTGGCGGGTTTCTCGTCAGCCAAAACCACCAACGAAGAGAACTACCTGTTCCAGAAGTTCATGCGCCGGGAGCTGGGCACCAACAACGTGGATCACTGCGCGCGGCTCTGTCACGCCTCCACCGTCACCGGGCTGGAGGCGTCACTCGGCAGCGGCGCCATGACCAACGACATCCCGAGCATTGATCACTCGGCTCTCATCTTCATCATCGGCTCCGACACCTCGGCGGCCCACCCCATCATCGGCTCCCATATCAAGCGGGCCGTCACCATGAGCAAGGCGCGGCTGGTAGTGGCCGATCCCAAGCGGATCGAGATGGCGGACCATGCCAGCCTCTATCTGGCCCACCGCCCCGGCACCGACGTGATGCTGCTCAACGGCCTGATGCAGCAGATCATCCAGAACAACTGGCACGACAAGGCCTATATTGCCGATCGGGTGGAAGGGTTCGAAGCGCTGCAAGCGGAGGTGCTCTCCCCGGCCTATGCCCCGGACAAGGTCGCCCTCGTCACCGGCGTACCGGCCGAGCAGGTGATCGAGCTCGCTCGCCTTATCGGCACCGCCGAGCGCACCGCCGTCTACTACTCGATGGGGATCACCCAGCACACCACCGGCCACGACAACGTGCGGGCCATCGCCAACCTGCAACTGCTGTGCGGCAACATCGGCATTGAAGGGGGTGGCATCAACCCGCTGCGGGGCCAATCCAACGTGCAGGGCGCCTGTGACATGGGGGCGCTGCCCAACTGCCTGCCCGGCTATCAGAAGGTGGCCAACCCCGAGGTGCATGCCCGCTTCGTGGCAGCCTGGCAGCAGCCAGACTTGCCGCGCACGCCCGGCCTTACCCTCACCGAGACCATCGATGCCGCCTGCGCGGGTAGCATCAAGGGGCTCTATGTGATGGGGGAAAACCCGGTGCTGAGCGATCCGGATCAGCATCACGTCATCGAGGGGCTCAAGCAGCTGGAGTTTCTGGTGGTGCAGGATATCTTCCTCTCGGAAACCGCCCAGCTGGCCGATGTGGTGCTCCCCTCCTGCTCCTTTGCCGAGAAGAGCGGCCACTTCACCAACACCGAGCGGCGGGTGCAGCGCATCTCCCCCGCCCTCAAGGCGCCGGGTGACGCACGGGAGGATTGGTGGATCATCCAGCAGATCGCCAACGCCATGGGTGGCGACTGGCGCTATCAACACCCGCAGGAGATCACCGCAGAGATCTGCCGGGTCACCCCGCAATACGCCGGCATCCAGTGGGACAAGGTGGGAGCACAAGGGCTGCAGTGGCCCTGCAACGATGCGGCGCCCGAAGGCACTCGCCTGCTCCACAGCAAGCAGTTCACCCGTGGCAAGGGGGAGATGGTCGCCACCCCGTTCCGCTATGCCGCCGAACTGCCCGACGAGACCTATCCCATCGTGCTCACCACCGGCCGCTTGCTGGAGCAGTTCCACACCGGCACCATGACCCGCAAGACCAAGGGGCTCGACAAGTTGGCTGGCCCGCGGGTGATGATGAGCGTGGTGGATGCGCAGCGGTTGGGCATCAGCAACAGTGAGCGGGTGAAGGTCACCAGCCGCCGCGGCCATATCGAACTGCCCGCCTTCGTCACCAAGCGGATGCAGCCTGGCGTGGTCTTTATCCCGTTCCACTTTGCCGAAGCCCCGGCCAACCGGCTCACCATCAATGCCACCGACCCTCATGCCAAGATCCCCGAGTTCAAGGTGGCAGCGGTGCGCATCGACAAGCTGACCAGCCAACACACCTCGACACCATAGCCAGAGATGGAGATAGCCTGACCGGAGATCAGGTAACACGCAGGATAATCCGCAATAAAAAGAGCCACCCGACGGGTGGCTCTTTGCGTTCACCAATACCACAAGCCAGATCATGATCAGTCCCCGGACGCTACTGTCAGGGTCATCCCGATACTCATGCGGTCACCTCTGGCGAGTAGCCGCAAACCGGGGTGACCGGCCAGGTGGTGGGCATTGGCGGCGTGACTCTGGGGCTCCAGACAGACGAAGCCACTCCCCTCATCGGGCTGGTAGAGCATCAGGAAGGCACACTCGCTTGAAACCAGCAGCCGCTGCTGGCGGGCAGGATGGTCAAGCTCGGCCTGACCGCGCCAGCCGCCATAACAGTGGTTGAGCCATCCTTGCGGGCGAGCCCACTGGCGAAAATCGAGATGGGGCGCCAGCCTGCTCGACCAGTCGATCGGCAGATGATCTGCTCCCTCTTGCCAGACGCCGCTCGCCAGAAAACGGATGCGGGTCTGCTCGTCGCGCCAGAAGAAGGGGTGAAAACCCGCGCCATAGAGACAGGGGCTCTCCCCAAGATGGGTCAGGCTGATCCGCGCCACCAGGCTCGCACCATGCAGCCGATAGTCTATCTCCGCAAGATAGTGAAAAGGGCCGCATTGGCTGGTCAACTGCAACGTCACCGAACTGGTAGAACCCGCCACCCACTGCCATGACTGCAACCAGCCATCGCCATGCAGGAAGAAGTCGGGATCGACGGGACTTTCTGGCAAGCGATGCTCCTCCCCCCACAACTCAAAACGGTTGCCTGCGACCCGGTTGGCCAGCGGCAACATGGGAAACAGCGCGCTCTGGCCGGGATGCCAGGGCTGCGCCGGGTCCGTGTCGCGCAACAGCGGGCGCCCCTGCTCATCCTCCAGCCCCAGTAGACAAGCCCCTTGTGCAGAGACCCGCATCCGAAGATGCGGGTTGCCCAATGTGTAAACCGTCATGCCGAGGCGCTCGCCTTGGTCGGCGTCAGTTCGACCTTGCCCTGGGCCAGTTGGGCTTCCAGTGCCTCCAGCGTCACCCCTTTGGTCTCGGGCACCTTGCGATAGATAAAGATGAGACCGGCAAAACAGATAAGGCCATAGAGCAGGAAGCTGCCCGCAGCCCCCAACCCGGCATTGAGCAGCGGGAAGGTGTAGGTCAGCACGAAGCAGGCGATCCAGAGCGCCAGCGTACCGGCCGACATCGCCAGCCCACGCACCCGATTCGGGAAGATCTCCGAGAGCAGCACCCAGGTAACCGGCGCCAGGGTCAAGGCATAGATGGCGATGGCCGCCAATACCAGCAGCAACACTGGCAGCCCCAGTACGCCTGTGGCGTAGGCCGCCGCCATCATGCCGTAGATAATGGTCAGGCCCGCCGAGCCAATCAGCATCAGCTTGCGGCGGCCAATCTTGTCCACCATGGGCAGCGCGATCAGGGTAAACAGCAAGTTGATAAGACCGGTGGCGACGATGGACTTGAGGGTGCTGTTGATGTCAAACCCGGCGGAGGCAAAGATCTCCTGCGCATAGTTGAAGATGACGTTGATGCCGCACCACTGCTGGAAGACTGCCAGTACAATCCCGATGATGAGGATCGGCCGCACCGAGGGTTTGCCCAGCTCCGCCAGCGAGACCTTGTGGGTCTCGCCCACCAGAGTCTGGCGGATATCGGCCAGGGTCTGCTTGGCATAGGCATCCCCGCCAATCTTGCCGAGCATGCGGGAGGCTTTCTCATACTGACCATCTTTGGCCAACCAGCGCGGCGACTCCGGCACGAAGAACATCAACACCAGAAACGCCAGCGCAGGTACCAGCTCGGCACCGAACATCCAGCGCCAGCCGGACTGTCCATTCCAGGTCGCCAGAATATCGGCCTGAGTCGCATTGCTCGCCACCGGATCGGCGATCATCAGGTTCACCAGCTGAGCCGCCAGTACCCCGATGACGATGGTGAGCTGGTTGATGGCCACGAACTTGCCGCGCTTGTTGGCCGGGCTGATCTCGGCGATGTACATGGGCGAGAGCGCAGAGGCCAGACCGATGCCGATCCCGCCGATGATGCGATAAACCACAAACAGATCGAAGTTGCTGGCCGCAGCCGTGCCCCACGCCGAGATGGTGAAGAGGATGGCGGCCAGGATCAGCGGCTTCTTGCGACCGAAGCGATCGGCTGACCAGCCGGAGATGGCGGCCCCCAGCACACAGCCCACCAGCGCCGAGCTCATGGCCCAGCCGGACTGGGCCGGATCCGTGATGGCAAAATAGGCCTCATAGAAGGGCTTGGCCCCGCCAATCACGACCCAGTCATAACCAAACAGCAGGCCACCGCAGGCGGCCACCAAACAGATCATCCAGATGTAGCTCATATTGAGCCCATTCGTATCCAATTGATTTTTCGTGCGTTCCATGACTCATCCTTATCATCTTGTCGATTGTAGGGTGCAGTGGCGCCCCTCACCGTGGCGGGGCGCCGGTTTTTGTTATGAGAGTTATGAGTGGAGTGACAGCTCGCGGCAGATCAGAGCAAAGAGGTGCCCCTTGTCGTGAGCCGGGTTAAGGGTGAGCAGCTCTCGCAAGGTCTGTTCACAACCATCCCGCTGACCCAGCCCCAACAGACCGAGCGCTCTGACCAGCAGACAGTGCTGGTGATGTTTGTGCTGCGGGTCATCATCCAGCACGATGAGATCCGGCAGTGAGACGGCAAAGAAGTCCGCCTCGACCGACTCGCCCATCGCCTGCTCGGCCCAGCCGACCATTCCTTCAAAGAGACGCTGCGCCTCCGCAACCCGACCAAGACGTGCCAGCGCCATACCCTGATAGAAGAGATAATCCACCGGCTGATCGTTGTAGTAGCGGCTGGCCCCGAGCGATCCTTGGCCGAGGCAAGCCAGTTGCAGGCACTGGGCCGCCAGACTCTGGTTGTCACAGGCCAGATGGCAGAGCGCCAACAGGTAGTGGATATCATTGTCGGTCTGTCCTACCAGACGCCCCTCCCCCAGATTGAGGGGGTAGTGCAACGCCTGTTGCAGCAACGGAATGGCCTGCTCGTGGCGTCCCTGAATCATCAACGCCAATGCCCGGCGTTGCTGATTGATGAGGTACTGGCCGGTCACCTTGCCCTCGCCCCCCTCCCAGGGGTGGAATTCGCGCAGCCGCAAGATCTCGGCCGCCGCATCCAGCTGGCCGGTGATGTGATAGAGGCCGAGCAATTCGGCGGTCAGATCATCGCGCTTGAGGACCACCTCACGATGCGCCTCCAGCAGCGCCAACCGCTCGGCGGGTGCCATGGCGCAGCGCTTGTGCAGTTGATCCAGCTCGAACAGCAGGCGTGCATCGTCCTGCTTGAGGGAAAAGGCTCGGCTCAGGCACTGCTCGGCCGCCACCGGATCGCCGCTCTTGTTGAAGTGATAGATGCCAAGGTTGCGCCATGCCGGGGCAAACCCGGGCGCCTGCTCGCACACCTGCTGCCACAGGGCAATGGCTTGCGGGTAGCTGCGCTTGCTGTAGTGGAAGCAGCCCAGCAGATAGCTGGCAAACCAGCTGTGGGGCAGTTGCGCCAGCATGGCCACCTCGCCAAGGGTATTGGGGAAGCGCACCTTGCAGCCAAAGGCCTGCTCGGCTCGAGCCAGCAGGGCATCCTGCGCCTCACCTTCCGGCAACAATGCAGCCTGGAACAGCAGCGGCAGGGTCTCCTCCACCGGCAGTGTTGAGAGCAGTTGCTGCGCCAGCTCGGGGCGTCCCAGCGCCAACAGATCGCTTGCCAGGAAGCAGAGATTCACCCCGCGCCCGTTGCACAGGGTGCGCAGCGCCTCGAGATCGGTCGACTGCTCGCTTGCCAGCCAGCACAGGAAGGCCAGTTGATAGTGAAGTGGATAACGAACGCGCTGCTCGTCGATATAGGCGATGGCCGCCTCCTGCTCACCAGACTCCAGCAGCGCCAATCCCTTGAGGGCGATAGCGCCGTAGTGGGTGCCGTTGACGGCAAGACTCTTCTCGACAAATTGCAGTGCCTGCGCGGGCTCCCGGCGCACCATGGCGATGCGGGCCAGCCCGAAGAAGCCGCTGTCGCGGCAGTTACCGCTCCAGGTCGCCTTGTAGAAGTCATCGAAGGCGGCATCGAACTGTCCCAAACGTTCCTCGATGTGGCCACGCAGCAAGCTCGCCTTGCCACACTGGGGGTTCTTGTTGAGGCGATGGGCACGGACCAGCGCCTGATTGACGTAGGTCAGCGCCTGCTCATAGTTGGCGCGGTTGTACTCCAGCGTTGCCAGCGCCAGGTTGCAGCGATAGTCGCCGCCATCGAGCTCCAACGCCCGCAGGTAGTAATCAAAGGGCGAACGACTGGCGTGCAGATACTGCTCCAGATGCTGGCCGATGAAGTAGAGCTCGTCGACCGAGTCGAGATTGACGGCGGGTTCCGGCGCCGTAGCGGGATCCGGCAAGGCTTCGCCAGCGGGCTGATGCTCGAGATAGCTCAGGATCGGCTGGCCCTGCTCATCCAGCAGGCGTGCCTGCAAACGCCCCTCACTGGTGATGGCGAACGGCTCCAGCCATGCCTGACCCGGCTGCAGATTCAGAGGTTGCGCAAACAGCACGCCCCCCTCGTCGCTTACCTCGAAGCTGGCCCCGCGAAGTGGCGCTACCGCATAGACCCCGCAGACGAGGCCGTCGTCGCTGCGCTCCAGCTTGATGGCGGCGCGGGTGTTGGCATTTTGCAGGGTGCCGAGGGTGTTGTAGGGCAGGAAGTTCTGCACAAACACCTTCTCCTCCCCCGCATCCAGCCAGGTAAAGTCAGGCTGGTTGTCGGTATAGACCCCGGTCATCAGCTCGATGTAGGGGCCGTTGTCATCGGTCAGGTTGCGATCCCAGGCCAGACCGAAGTCACAGTTGCCCCAGCTCCACTGCTTCTTGCCCGGCGAAACGTGGTGATCCGCCACGTGCAACAGGCCGCCCTGTTCGTCATGGCAGTAGGCGCCGACGAAGTCGTAGTCAGACTTGTCCGCCATATAGGAGGTGGGCACCGGAATATTGCGGTAACGGGAGATATCGATCCCGGCGGAGTAGTCCACCTTGTAGTAGGTGCCGCGGGCGATGGGGAAGGCGCTGACGTCGCGCTTGCCGTGGTCATAGACGGCGGTCACATCGGGCGGGAAGACGCTCTGGTGGGCATCGCCCCCTTTCACCGCCGGGTTGGACCACCAGAGGAAGTGACGCGGCGTGTCGTTGCCGTTGAACACCTTGCCAGTGATCTCGATGAGCGCCTTGTCGGGATAGAGGGTAAAGCCCGCCATCACCTGCAGACCGCGCATCGGCTCCACCTCGCCGACCCAGACGGTCTTGGCGCCGCCCTCCCGCTCCACAATGGTGAAATCCACCGGCATAAAGGTGGTGGGCCTGTGGTGCTGCGGCCAGTTGAACTCGATGCCGCCGGAGATCCAGGGACCCACCAGCCCCACCAGCGCCGGTTTGATCACCTCGTTGTAATAGACGAAATCCCGCTGCATCACCTTGTCGTAGGCACGGTGGATACGCCCCCCCAGCTCCGGCAGCAGCATCACCTTGATAAAGTCGTTCTCCAGCCAGACCGCCTGATAGGACTTCATCTGCTTCTGGCCGGTGAGGGTGTCGATCACCCCATAGGGATAGACAGCCCCCGAGGAGCCCTGATAGACCCGCTTCTCGAGAAACATGGGGTTGGGATCTTCGGCGCCTACCTCGTAGGTCGGCAGTGAGATGGTTTCTACCCAGACCTTGACATCAGCTCTCATTAATCTCGCCTCACTCAACATTTGTTAGTAAAGTTTTCAGTGAGACCAGATTAGAATGGTTAAACCTGCATTAATTGCTGAAAGATCACGCAATACAGTAAGCGGAGTTTAGTGAAGCGATGAGCATAGGGTTGAACAACCAGAAGGTCCGCCACCACAACAAGCAGGTGCTACTTGCCCTGCTCTATCAGCTAAAAGAGGCGAGCAAGTCCACCCTGGCGCGCCACTGCGAACTCTCCATTCCTGCGGTCAGCAAGATCCTTGACGAGTTAGTGGCCGATGGCGCCATCAGCCACAGCGATCAGAACCTCTCCCAGCGCGGCATCAATGGCGGCAGCTATCGCATTGCCAGCGGCCAGGGGGCCATTCTTTGCCTCAATATCAGTCCCACCCATCTGGAGAGCATCCTGGTGGATAACCTGATCACCCCGCTGGATGAGTTCAGCGACCAGAAGATTGCCCCACAAACCCCCGATGAGCTGCTGCACCTGATTGAAGCGCACTACTACCAGCACAAGCGCCGCCACAAGGGACTGGCGATCCGGCTGGCCTTGGCGGTACACGGTCAGGTCAACCCGGCGACCGGGGTATCACAAACCATGCCGCAAGCACCCTGGCACGCACCGGTCGAGCTCAAGTACCTGCTGGAGGAGCGGCTGGGTTGCGAGGTGATGGTGGATAACGACTGCATCATGCTGGCGCTGTCCCAGAAGTGGCAGGACCGGGAAGGGAACGGGGATTTTTGCGTCATCAACGTCGATTACGGTATCGGCTCGGCCTTTATCATCAACGACCAGATCTACCGGGGCGCCCTGTTTGGCAGCGGCCAGATAGGCCACACCATCATCAATCCGGACGGCAGCGCCTGTGCATGCGGCCGCTATGGCTGCCTGGAGACAGTCGCCTCGCTGTTTGCCATCAAGAAACGGGCTCGGGTCTTTCTCAAGCAACAAGCCAGTGCCGACAACCCGGCGCAGACTGGTGTAGAGCTGGATACCGCCCAACTGCTCGCGCTCTACCATCAGGGGGATACCATGATCCGTGCCCTGGTGGACGAAGGGGCCCGCGCCATTGGCCTGAGCCTCTACAACTTCCTCAATATCCTCAATATCAACCGCATCTGGCTCTATGGCCGCAGCTGCCACTTTGGTGAAACCTGGCTGCAAACGATCGTCAGTCAGACCGGCGCCAACCCGTTCGACTGCAGCGATGCGGTCAACGCCACCCATATCCGTTTCGGCCAGCTCAGCCGCGCCCAGCAGGTGATGGGGATTGGCTATCTCTATGTGGAGCGAGCCTTGGCAAAAGCCATGTAAAAAGGGCAGGTTTCACAAATGAAACCTGCCCTCACGATCTGGTGCCGATAAGGGGAATCGAACTCCTGACCTTCGCATTACGAATGAGAGGGCGCGTGGATACCCTCACATTTATTAACCCATTTCACACTATACAAAACAATACCTTAAGTCTAACCTTGCCTTTACGGGCTAACATAAAAATCGACCAAATTTGTTATCCCATGTTAGCCCAGCGTTAGCCTGAAGGAGATTGGCAGAATTATGGAAAGGTTCAGATTCACCAAAACGGAACTATCGTCAATCACGCCACCTGAGCAGGGAAAGCGCTTAGCGGTATACGATACCGAAGTGCCAAAGCTGGCTATGCGGATCACCGCAGCAGGCGCTCGTTCCTTCTACGTTGTAAAGCGTTCTGGTGCATCGATTGCTTGGATCAAGCTCGGTTCTTTCCCTGAAATGACTATCGAGCAAGCCCGTAACGAGGCGCAGAAGATTCTTGGCGAGTTTGCAGCCGGCGCTAACCCCGCCGCTGCTCGTCGGGCAATCAGAGAAGAGCCCAGTTTTACTGAATTGTTCGAGCAGTTCTTGGTCGAGAAGCGCAAGCGCGATGGTACTCCCATCGGGGAGCGTACTAAGCGTGACTATCGCGACAACTTGCGCATGTATCTGGAGCCGATTAAGTCTAAAAAGTTGTCACAGATTACTCGCGCAGATATCAAATCTATCCACACCAAAACCACGAAGAAAAGTGCAGCCCAAGCCGACCGGGCGCTCGCCATCGTTTCATCGGTGTTCAACTTCGCCGCCGACCTGGAGATATTCAGCGGTACCAATCCAGCGAGCCGCATTCAAAAAAATCCGTCACCTTCACGCGATCGTTTTGTTCAAGCGTCAGAACTACCATATCTGTTTGCAGCCATCGACAAGTCGAGTCTTGCCGACTTCTTTTGGTTGTCGCTACTGACAGGCGCCAGACGCTCCAACGTACAAGAGATGGCTTGGCGCGATATCGACCTTGATGCCCGCATCTGGCGGATCGGTATGACCAAGAACGGCACCCCACAAAACGTCACTCTATCACCAGAGGCAGTGGCTGTTCTCGCTGACCGCAAGCATACAACTGGTAATGCCTCTTTCGTGTTTCCCGGCGAGGGCAAAACAGGGCATTTGGTCGAACCGAAAAAGTCATGGAAGACAATTTTGATTCGCGCCAGCCTAAGTCGTCTACTTGACCATTTGGAGGAGTTGGGCAAGCTCACCAGTGAGGAGCGCCAACAGGCCGAAATGCAAATTGCCCAAGCGCCAGTTGTTACGGAGAAGCGTTATCGCGCGTTGGCCGATGAGGTGGGAATAGACCCTGCAACCTATGACATGACTGACCTGCGTATACATGATCTACGCCGTACCCTGGGGAGCTGGCAGGCCAAGAGCGGCGCTTCGCTGGCGATCATCGGCAAGTCGCTAAACCACAAAACACATCAGGCTACGGCCATCTATGCCCGCCTAGATCTTGACCCTGTGCGCCAGTCTGTTGAGACGGCAACAAACGCCATGATGGAGGCGGCTGGCGTCAAACTTGCACCCGAAGTAGAGAAGTTGCCCGCGAAGCACTCAGAGATAAGGACTGGAGAATAAAAAGTGATGACTAATGCCAATCTGCTTCTCGATCAGATTAGAGGTCTGCAAAGTACAATTGAATCAATGCCTGACAATGAGTCGGCTAAAGAGCTGTGCGAGCATTTTTTTTCTAAGGCTAGGCGCGAGTTATCTGAGCTGCAGAATGAACATCCCCAAGCGTATGAGCAAGTGGAATCCCTAGCACTTTCGTTTGCTAGTTTAGTTACCTGTGTGAGTAGCTATTACACGACAATTATGCTCAACCGGAAGGAGAAGGCAGGAGAGGATCGCCGAATCGCCAATACGGTATCGGGACTGTACGCAGATGTCGCCCGTGCCAAGGCACAAAAGTTCTGGGATGCGGATTCAGACCGGGAATTCAGGGTCGGGGAAGTGGCCAAGTTAGTCCATGAAATTATGTGCCGAGAGGGGTATTTCAGGGCAAATGAACGAGGAAAAGTGGCACCTACGGTAGGGACAGTAAAGCGGTGGATTACACACTGGGCACCTGATTATGGTCGGCGCCCTGGCAGGGATGTTGAGACGGTATGAAATATGGCTGCCTACGGGCAGTATTGTGTTAGCAATGTGCGCACTCCTTCTCGACCATATCGCCGAACAGGAGGATTGCCTCAATCTACACAGTGGCAACTCCTCCAAGCCGTCCTCTAGCGATGGCCCCAGAGCCTGCAAGCGGCCAGCTTCCGACAGGCCGCAAGGCGTACAGCACAGTCAAAAGGGCTGCGCCGCGAGCTGCACCCACACAACGCCAGGCCGACTAAGGTCCCACATAATCCTGCCGCCGATTCTCCTAGCTGCCGGGGGCCATGCTTACCCATGATCAACCTACCTGATTCATCAGATGTTTGAGTTGCTCGAGGTAAACTATCTTTTCATCGACCACCGACTGTATCACTAGACCTGCCCGTATTGCATCATCCCTGAACAGCCCGATACAGTTAGCTCCGGCCAGATGGGCCCCAATCTGCTGAGCGACATCGTGTTACTGAGTGGCCAATTCCAACAGCGTATCAGTCATATCCAACTGCAGCTCAACCAGCACTTCGGACTGAATTTCAACTAGGGGCCCTCAGTGAAGCATAGGGACGGGTGAGTGCCATGCTCACCGGCGTATTCCTAATGCTCAGGGATTTCTGGTTTAGCCTTTCAGCTGGTTAGTTTGCTGTCAGGTAGAACAATACTTAACTATCGCCTACCCCTCGATGCATTAAATCAAATACTTGTAAATATGTAATCCGCTGCGGTTTGCACAATTACAGCGCACTAGCTTTCTCCGAGACTAGGCACCTTGTTAAACCACACACGAAGGAACAAGCTGTATGCCTACCAAGTATTCCACCGATATTTCCGCGCTCAAGGCTGAGATTGCCGCGCAGCTCGGTTTTGATCCCAAAAACCCTCCCGTTAACGTTGGCGACAAACTGGCCGCAGAGGTCCTGGAAGTGAAGCCGACGACGCTGGCCGTCTGGCGCTCTACGGGTCGCTACAACTTGCCCTATATCAAGGTCGGGCGCTTGGTGAAGTACCGCATCAGCGATCTCGCTGAGTTCCTGGCGCGCCGCACGGCACTCCACACCGGTGAGGGAATCTAAAATGCTGGTCAACTACTGTGGCGAAATGGAGTCCTGCCCGAGCAGCAGAAGGGGTAATGGCGTATGAACAATCCCACTGAAACCCAAGCACAATGCGGCCCCCGTGCTAATGACGTGCAAAATCTCGTGCAAATGGTCCCCTTCACCAAATTTTCAGACCTAGAGAATCTAGGCACAATCGTTATCCATACCGGGCACCAAGCAGACCCCAACACCGAGCGCCGCGAAATCTGGCAGCGCACCAACAACGTATCTATTCATGCCGCCGACCCTATCACCGGAGAGCTGGAGCCAGTCCAGAGCCTCTACGTGAGCAACAAGCAACTGGAGGAAGGCGGCAAGCTGTTTCTGATGGCCGATGGCGACATGACTACCAAGGTAATCATTCATGTTCGCGGCTTCCTCCCAGTCCAGAAGCTGCAACGGCTGGCCTCCGAGCTGCGCAAGCAGGCACCCAATGCCGCCATCTATCGCGGGCGCAATGGTGACACAGCCGAACCTTGGGACAATTTGGTGAATGCCGTGCTGGCTGCCAATGACGAGGTCCACCAACCCGAGTCATTCCCGTTGGTTGCTGGTTATGCCGGGTTTGATCGGCAATCGGCGTATCTGATCAAAGGGCTGCTGCCTGCCGAGAGCATGTGTTCCATCTACGGCCCGTCCGGCTCGTACAAGTCGTTTGCGGCCGTATCGCTGGCTTGCCATGTTGCGACCGGCAAGGAGTGGGATGGCCGCCGTGTGGAGGAAGGCGCTGTGCTCTATATCGCTGGCGAGGGTGGCCCTGGGGTGTCACGGCGCATCCGTGCTTGGTGCGACCAGTACAACCGTGGTCAGGATGTGTTCAATTTCTACCGCATTGATATGCCGGTATTCATGGCTGATGGCGCCCAGATCGCCCGCCTGAATGCTGCCGTTAATCAGGTGAAGGAGGCTACTGGTCAGCCCGTGCGGCTCATTGTGGTTGATACAGTGGCTCGCTGCTTTGGTGGCGCCGACGAGAACAGGGCTGCGGATATGGGGGCCTTCATCAACGGTTGCGACACAATCAAGGCGCTGACCAAGGCCGTTATTCTTCTGGTTCACCACACAGGTAAGAACGAGGACAACGGTGCTCGCGGATCCAGCGCGTTTCGTGCTGCCCTGGATGCTGAATTTCTTCTCAAGCGCGAAGTGACAGACGCCCAGGCGTTCACCTTGCTCTGCACCAAAATGAAGGATGGCGACGAGCCCGGCCGCCGCGCATACGACCTGCGTACCCGTGTTGTTTGTTATGACGATGACAACGACGAGGTAACGAGCTTGGTGGTTATCGCGGATAGTCGCGACCCGGCAAACCCTGACGAACTGGAGGACGCTGGCAACGTAACCGTGAACCACAAGGCGCTGTTTCAAGTCATCCGTGAGGCTTGCGAAAAGCAGGGGGAGCCAGTCAAGCGGTTAACCATCATCAAGCAGATGAGGGCGGCGGGCACTTGGCACGAAGGTAACGGCTGGCGCTGGTTCAAGAAGCTGGTCGATGATGGGGTTATCGGTTTCGACTCCGATGAAAAGACAGTCTGGGTGATGAGGGGCGCCGAGGACTAAAAGTGATGGTGAGGTGATGGCCATCACCGAAAACAACCGGACACCATCACTTTTCTTGCTTATACGAAAAAAGTGATGGTGAAGGGGATAAATTGACCTGAAACCCGCACGGTTACTGGGATATGGTGGCCATCACTTGGTCTGTTTTTTCAGGGGGTAGTGATGGCGAGTAAAAGTGATGGCCTAGTGATGGCGAAGTGGCCGCTACTGCGCGACAAGGCGCTGTCCCAGGAAAAAATCAAGAAGGAGAGTCGGAAGCTGGCAAAGCGGTTCAAGGTATAGTCAAAGGTTACCCAAGGCCCTTTTCGTCTTTGCACACGGTTTTCCCCGCTGCTGGCCGCAATGCCTTGCTCTGAGTAGCCTCGCACCAGATGCGTAATCCACTGTTCTAGCAAAGGAGGACTGGCTGATTTATTTCCGCACATCCTGGCAACGATGATCGTCCTCCCCCTGTAGGGCTGGAACCGGTCTCTCCCCATCGTAAATACTGGTCGCCTATGACCTCTTCCTCTATGCATACAACAGATTCCCCAAACTGGCACAGTATCGAACTCGCATACTGTGCTGGCCGCCAAAGTGTGCGCCAAATAGCGATAGAGCACGGCATTTCACATACCGCCATTAACAAGCGGGCCAAGACGCACAAATGGTCAAGAGTCATAACACCCGTTAACGCTACCTCATCTTCAGGCATGCCTACGGCCCCTATCAGGGGCTCTGAACACGTGGATTCTACAACTCAAGTTATGATCCCAGTTTTTACTCCTCAGGTTTCCACTGTGGAAACCAATACGTCGAATCCCAAGACGGTAACAAGAGGTCGTCGAAGTGCATTCACAAACGAGTTGGGTGAGGCTATATGCAGCGCCATTGCTGATGGAGTGAGTCTACGCGCAGTGCTTGCGCGTCCAGGCATGCCGTCCAAATCCATGGTGATGCGCTGGTTGGCTGATGAACGCTATATAGAATTTAGGGACCAGTACGCGTGTGCGCGCGAGGATCTGGCCGACAAACTGGCCGACGAGATCCTCCAGATTGCCGATGACAGCAGTAATGACACCTTCCTCGACGCCAACGGGAACGTAAAAGTTAACCATGATGTGATTGCTCGTGCCCGCCTGCAGATCGATGCTCGTAAATGGCTGGCCTCGAAGCTAGCTCCCAAGAAGTACGGCGATAGGGGTCAGCGAGAAAATTCGGGCGTTAGCCACGGGAGCATGCAGGTGAAATCGACAGTCACGTTTGTGCATCCATCCAACTGGGACGAAAATAGCGAGGTTTATAAGGATGACTGATTTTGTAACATTGAATGAAAGTCCCAAAGCCATCGTGGCAATCTCGTTCGGGACGAAGGGGTCGGAGGTTCGAATCCTCTCACACCGACCAAATTCAACAAGGGCTTAGCTTCGGCTAGGCCCTTGTGCTTTTTCGGTCCCCCAGTTCTGTGGGGCATTTGTGGGGCATTTGTTCCGACACCCCTTTCCTCGTCCTTCATCTAAGGCCACTTTCGGTGGCTCACTCAGGACGACTGCCTTCCCCCATGCCAACGCAATAGATCCGCTCCTGCTCACGTTTTGGGCTCATATCCTTACCATGCCTCCTCCGTATTCAAGAGAACATCTGGGCTAGCCCTCTCTTGCACAGGAGCACCCAGTGTCGCCATTGACGACCCCAAAAGAATCCCTTTGCAAGGCAATGAGGATACGAGTTGTTGAGCAACATTTTGGACCCAACCCACAACAGATTGCCGAGGAGGGAACGGCGCCCCCAAACCGTCACAAACTTTCAGCCGTGATCCGGCCAGAGCGAGCCGGACTGAGGGGACGTTTACCTAGCCAGAGGCTTGGAACTGGGTGAATGCGCCGTTTTCCCTAGTGAAATCGCCAATTCAACATAATGAGCATTAGGC
This sequence comes from Aeromonas sp. Y293-4, assembly GCF_027705905.1. Taxonomy (NCBI): domain Bacteria; kingdom Pseudomonadati; phylum Pseudomonadota; class Gammaproteobacteria; order Aeromonadales; family Aeromonadaceae; genus Aeromonas; species Aeromonas sp. Y293-4. The sequence continues at coordinate 511,528 of NZ_JAPDCI010000001.1, forward strand.
GAAAGGCGCCGTGACGCACTTTTGTCCGTGGCAGAGCGTTGGGTGTCATGGCAGTGCCTTGCGCAGGTACCGTATTGCCCCTTTGCTCACGCTACACCATGCCAAGGGGAGGTCTCTAGCGTGAACGCCGAGGCATTTATCTCAGAAAAAATTCACATATGTAATTGACTGATACATACAAGGGGGAGTAGTGTGTATGTATCTAATGAGTACACATTGAAGGCGATAATATGTACAGGTACGGCATTGAGCTACTCCCCAAGTGTGCGTTGACCCCAGTGACCCTGGACGAGTTAATAGCAGCAATCGCTGGTGTTCAGGACGTCATGGATGAACTTCGCTACATATCGCATGGCACTGCAGTCGAAATTGACACTGACCGAGATTCACGACATGAGAGATGTCGTCTTTGGCCCGAAATTGCCTACATGTGGGAGTATGCCGAGAAGGGCATTTACCGTGAAGAATTTTTCACCACTTGTGCCGATGATTTTTTCAGTGATGCAGCAAGACTCCTTTCCGCAGTTAATGGTTACAACGCTTGGCACGGCGAGGAGTTCGGACAGACGATCCTCAAGGTCATCATTAAGTTTTGTGCCCGTATCAAACTCGATTTCGACTCGGATTTTGAGTCTGCTCTAAATAGCCCATTCGGTGAGGTTGGCACTCTCCAGTCTGAGTGGTTCCCACAAATGTCCATGAAAGACCTCACCCTGCTTGAGTTGGCGTTACTCGCTGGGATGACCAACATCCGATCAGTGCGAAATGCTCAGTATGTTACCGATGAGGCACTGAATTTCTATAAGGATGGGACAAAGGTTCTCATCACGGTAGCTGACGCCAGACAGTGGTTGGCTGGTCGAATTGGCTTTGTGCCTTCGACTAACCTGCCCACCGCTGACGGCGTGGTCATTAACTTTCCTGCAAGGACGCGAAGATGAAACATTTCACAAAGCACGGCGAAAAACGGTCACAGCAACGTGGGATTACGATGGCGATGTTAATGGCACTTGACTCCTTTGGCGTGGAAATTCAGCAAAAGGGGGGCACGGTTAAGGCAGAAATACCACGTAACCGCGATGTACGTCAGAGCATCAGAGACTTAGCCAAAATACTGATTATCCTGGTAGATAACGATGTTTATTCGATAGAAGGCAACATGAACGAGATCATCACCGTGGGTCATAAGCACTCATAACGACCGGGAAGTGGCTCTCGGGTAGCCGAAATTATCATCAAAATGGATGTGGGGGTTTTATGGGTTGTTTACCTTGTCATGGGCGGGTGGATTGCACTCGCTGTTTTGAAACCAAGCAGTTGACGTTCGATGTCTCAAAGCGAACCGAAGGTCATTGGCGGATCACACACAATCCGCTGTCTTGGGGCAGTACCACCCCGGAGGTCATCGTCCTTGGTTTCTCCAAAGGACCGACACAGGCGGGGGCCTTAGCCACCGAACCACACGATGCCATCGCCTACAAGAAAGGGCGTCTGCAGGTCGGCAAAATACTCACTCACGTTGGGCTCATTCCCGCCTTTGAGACGCCGGACCGGCTGAAAAAAGAAGTGGATTGGATGATCTCCGATAAAGGGGGTCGGTTCCACTTCGCATCACTCATCCGGTGTACCGTTGAGCAATATGACGCTACCAACAACCTATGGAAAGGGTCTGGCGGTGGAATGCTGGACAACTTTATGGGGACAGCGTTTGGTGGATCTATTGCGTCAAACTGCTCATCCGGGTTCCTGCGTGACCTACCCAGCGAAACACGGCTTATCGTCATGTTTGGACTCGGCGCAGAGATCAAATCGCAAAAGAGAGTGAGCGAGTTCTCCCACAACTATGTGGATGCCGCCTACAAGCTGTTCCAGAAAGTCCGGCCAGGAAAGTGGCAGAAGATCAATCAAGTGGCCTATACGGACGGCACCATCACCGTTGTTCATGTCGAGCACTTTGCCTCTCAAGGGGCCAACATACCGAACTGGCTCGGGGTGAATGACCACCATCGGTCGCGGCTTGGCCATTTGGCTCAAGTTGCGGTCAAAGGCTCTGGCGTGAAAGTCTATTAAGGCCAATTTCTTCCGCAGATGAGGAGGGACGGTTACTGTCCCTCCATGACATGGATAATGTGAGCAGAGTTCGCATGGGCGTGATTTATTTGAAGGAAGCAGCCTCGGAATGGCAAGTCGGCATTGCGGGCAGCATGGGTGAGTTCAAGTGGGATATTCAGGAAAGAATTCTGGCAACAGACTTCAAAGATGCTGCTGAAAAGGCTCAGCAGAAAGCCATTGAAGGTCGAGGCGTGGTGTATTCCCTCACCAGTATGGGGTTAAGGCTCGTTGACTTGACCCCGATACCAGAGCAATGAGCCGCCGTATTATTGGAACGTCCCAATAGCCTCCCGACCGAAAGAGGGCTAATCCTGTCACAGCGCATAAAGGGGGCGGTACGTTAAACCGGCGCCCCTTTTGCTGCCTGCTCATCCAACATGGCTCAAAGAGTGTGCCTTTTGAGCCATATAATCAGCCCTTCAAAAATATGGCTCAAAGCTGTTGTTTTTATTGTGAGCCATCACTACATTTAGAGCTATAGATAATGAGCCAGGCATAGGGGCATATCGTGGCAGTCATCGGGTATCTCAGGGTTAGCACGGGCGAGCAGAGCGTTGGTGCTCAACGGCACAGCATTGAACAAACGCACAATGTTGAAACCTGGTTTACGGACGAGGGGGTATCGGGAGGAGTGAAGGCACTACAGCGCCCTGGCTTTGCCGAGTTGTTCAAGTTCATACGCAAGAGAGACACGCTGATCGTTCCTGCGGTAGACCGTCTTGGGCGCAATACCATCGACGTGTTAAATACGGTTGAGGCACTTCAAAGCAAGGGCGTTTCAATCATCAGTTTGCGGGAAGGGTTTGATCTGTCAACGCCGATTGGCAAAGCCATGCTGACCATGTTGGCAGCTGTTGCAGAATTGGAACGTTCAAACATCAAGCTCCGGCAGATGGCTGGGATTGCCAAGGCGAAGGCTGAAGGTAAGGCGCTGGGGCGAGAGAAGACAATTGACGATGCTGCCGTTGCCATTTGGCGCAAAGAGAATTCAGCGAGCATTAAATTAACTGCCGAACATTTCGGGATCTCGCCTGCCAGCGTGAAACGAGCTTGTCGGCCTTAAGGTCTGGTTGGCCATACTGAATGAATCGCTAACGGTTCACTCGGTGAGCGGGGTGATGGCAGCTTTGCCACTCGCAGTTCTGCCATGGGAGTGGTATGCCCGCATTGTAGAATTCAGCCCTCTACATGATAAGTCCATCGACAAGCCTTGCGCCTGTTGTGGCGGTACCGGCTTACGCCCAGCTCATAAACCGGACCTTACAATGACACTCAATCTGGTGAATGTGCAGAGATCTGGTTCGGTTATCGAAAGGTGGCCCCCTACCGAATACTGAGCCCACCACTGGTTATTTCCCCTACCTAAAAACCTTATTAGTCCAAGGTAGCCGGCATTCACTGATCCGCTACAAACTAAGATTGAGTGCTCGAAGCTGGTTTATAGACGTGAATACGCTTATGAATATGCTGGTTGTTCGCATAGTACTCGTACATGTTCAGGCCTTCAGTTGACCGATGATGAAATTCACGTTCCCCCCACATGAGCCACACGAGCACCTTATTAGATTCTGCCAAGTAGCGGTCAAGAAGGTCACGACGTAGATAGCAGAAAGAACCATTTGCCAGCGATCCGTGTTCGTCAACCTCACGGTACAGAGATGCCACGCCTGAAGCATCGTGCAAATCCCATGTGTTTGCGCAGTACCTGAGACTAAGAACCTCACAAATATGCTTAGAGGGCAGGCTCACACCAGGGCGAGATCGTGAACGTTTTGAAGCAATGTTAAGAGGATTTGACCGACCGATCTGGGTGTGATCTTATACTCTC
>NZ_JAPDCI010000002.1:0-63478 GCF_027705905.1 Aeromonas sp. Y293-4
GAAGCGTACCCTAACTGGTAGTTGACCGCCTCTCTCCTATGCACCATGGGCATTGCACTTATTATCTGAATTCACGGCGCAGCCAATTACATGCATCGGCGACCCAGAATATCCCGGCCATACCTTGCGGCTATCTCTATCCCTCACGCCCCCTGATCGGAGATAACGGTTACCGGATATTCCATCAGCAGAGAGCTCGGATCTTACCAAGCGGCGCCCTGTGAATCGTGAGAGACATATCCGAAGCGCATATCTGCGCGACGCATACAAATAGCGATATCACGCAGTTAATCCTGCACGACAAAATTAATCGAAAACAACGAGTGATATTGAGCAAAGTAACAGTGAAGTGAAACGATGGTAAAAAGGATACAAGCGAGGATGTAGATAACAATGGGGCGAAGGGGCAGATTGGATAACCACGAGTAAAACGGCAAAAATAATGCCGCTCAAAGGCGGCATTATTCAATCTCTGAACCTGACGAATTAGATCAGGAAATCGTTCAGGTCTTTACCCAGTGCTACTTGAGCAGCAATGGCTTTCGGCATACGGCCTTGACCGGTCCAGGTTTTTTCCTGGCCATCTTCTTCGTACTTGTATTTAGCCGGACGCGGAGCACGCTTGCTCTTGGCAGCGCCAGTCGCAGCAGCCGGAGCAGCGGCAGTCGCCAACAGCTCGCGAGGATCAATACCAGCCTGCTGCAGCATTTCGGTGAATTCATTCAGCTTGCGCTGACGCTCTTCTTGTTCAGCACGCTCCTGTTCAACAGAATCGGCGCGCTCTTGGTAAACCAGGTCAAACTTCTCTTTAGCTTCCAGCAGTTGCTCAAACGGCAGCTCACGAATAGCCGCACGCAGACTGCGAATGTTCAGCAGAACTTTCAGAAACTCGTTCATTATTTCCTCACAAAAAAGTCGGTTACAGGGATAACTGTTTCAGAATAGCATGGACAATTCGCGAGAACATACAGTTTTTCTATATTAACGTTCTTTTTTTCTTAAATTTCACCATCAAGATCGAATGCTTGCCACTATCAATAACAAACTGGCTGGAATGCAGATCTTCTGGGTAGAGAGGTGATTACCATCTTGTGTTCAAGAAACATAGGTATTTCAAGACTCATTAATTTCCAGTTCAACATCCAACAAAACTAACTCGGTAACCTGCTTTATAAGCCTGAGCGCACATTTCTACCATACGTTCAACATCATGTGACAAAACTACGCCTATCTGTTTAGCAATGAACACATCTAGACCCTGTCCCTTTACCCGATGATGAGGGTGATATCCCAATTGACTATCAACCCATTCAACACCCTCAATAAAATCATATATCAATCAATTAGTTGTAATCATCACATGACATTTCAAATATGTCGTTCATAGCCCGTTTGACAGACGCATGCGTCCGAAAACAGACTGTTCAGATACTGGTAGTCCAGAAGGTAAAAAATAAAAAAGCCAGGTGTTTTTAACGGCTGGCTTTCTATGTATCCAAATAGCACTATTTATTTTTGGTTATATTCTTGCCTGATTGGTCAACACCGGTAATCACAGCCTGTGAAGCAGATCCAGTTAAAAGGGGCTCGGTTGGATAGAGCTTAAGTGCTTCAGCTCGCATCGCATTGGCCTCCTCTGTACGACCCAATGCCTTAAGCGCGATCACCATATTAGCGTATATGTTGGCACGCGGTGTATGGCGTACGAATGCCTGCCCCCACTCCAGATAAGCTTCCAGTTCGGTCTTGTTATTTGTCTGCAAACCCACCATCAGACGAACTGAGTTCACATCAAATTCCACTCGGGTCAACCAAGCAATGGGATTGACGATATCAAGTAGCAAAGTCGGCTCTTTATACCCACCTCTTTCGTACTTGGTGACTACCCATGCGGTGTGAATTGCTGTGAGCATAAAGGGAACAACCAGCAGCGGGATAGCGATCGCCATAAATCGCAGTAACAGCCATGGGCGGCATTCCATATCCCACCATGATGAGAAACCCTGACTCGCCAGGTTGGTCTCCTCAATTTCGGTATCGATGATATAAATCAGCGTCAGCAACAGCCACCACAACACGATCGCATGGTAGAGCGGGTATTCCGTCTGGGTATGAAGCAATATCGGTGTAACCAAAGCAAGTAGTCCCATGGCATTTACCCAACGCACACTCGCCAGACGCCATAATAATGCGCCCCCCATGATCACCATGCCGACCATGGGTGCAATACCGCCCTCAACAGCCCAATAGAGAAACTCGTTGTGGGGGTGGTCGAGATTGTACTCAATCTGCACCATGGACGGATTCAGTGCTTTATCAGCCATGTAGTGATGAAGAAAAACAGATTCAAAACTGCCGTATCCCCAACCACTCCAGGGAGCCTGTGCAATCAGTTTTGCCGCGTAAGGCCAGTAAATAGAGCGCATACCACCGGACTGATAGATCTCTAATCCGCGTTTTGCTCCAGCCAGCCAATATTGTGATAACAGGCCAATCGCTACAGCCAAAATAACCAGACCCAATATCCGCCATAGCAGCCGCTGTCGATAAAGCTGAGGCATCAGTAAAAACAGTGCTAGCAGACCGCCTAACTGCCCCACTCGGGATTGCAAAACAACGAGCAGCAGTGCTGCAGATAGAATGACGCCATAGCGCAACGCCATCAGCAATCGCCCCCCCTCTCGGCGTAATTCCAGCCAGATAGCAAGGGCAAGGCCAGTTGCCATAAATGTCGCCATCACATTTGGCTGTTGAAAGATCCCGTAAGGGCGATTGGCTTTGGTGTCATAGCCAATCCAGTTTCCTGGCGTTAAGAGGTAGAATTGCACCAGCCCCAGCAATGCCTCTATCGCGATCGCAATCAGGATGAGATAGAGCAAGCGATCACGCTGCGCCTTATCAAAGCGCCATTGATAGAGTCCAAACAAAAACAGCAGTCCAGCAAAAAGTCCCAGCAATCGGGGAATGGCATAATCCTTGAGTGCAAAACCTGGATAGAGCATCGGGAGCAGTAGCAAGAGTGCCCCTATCCATAAGCCCGTTTGCAATGGAGAAAAGAGCAGACGCTGGCGTAACGTTACTTGCCACAATCCCAATCCAATAGCCAACGAGGCAAACACCCATCCCCATGCGTTAAAGGGCAAATACAGCCCCGCACCACCAGGATTGTGCATAAAAAAGTGCATGCCCAACAACCAATAAGCGATAAAAAGTACGCCAAACAAACCACCTAGGTATTTAATCATCATGCATTCCTAGCATAATTCCCTCAGATTGCCATATATCTTAGGCAGGTAATAAAAGGGCGAGCAGTGTACAACTGCTCGCCCTGTTTGATGAAGAAAGATCAGTCCTATGGCAACTTTCGATTACTGCAGCTCAGTCAAGCCGTAAAGACCATTCTTGCGACTCAACATTTGGCCTCCATCCCGTGTCAAAGGAACCCATCCAATGCTTCCTTTCGCGGTTGTTGGCTTGAGCAGCATCAAATCAAACGGTATCGTGACATAAATTCCTTTGGTAAAGCTACCTTCACCATACTCGTCTGCAGAGACATTGGTAAATGTTGCATACCCTCCCAAGACAACGCCCGAATCAAACCGTTTGGAGAAGTCGAATGTAGCGCCTTTGTCACCAGCCAGATACTGACCTACGGAGACTTTAGCAGTGACATTACTCACGAATGGTAACTGCCAATACGCAGTAACATGTCCAGTCATTACATCATAATCAGCCATTTTCAGGGTATTGTTCCAGTCTCGCTGTTTCACCCAGTTTGCATCAACACCAATGGCCCAAGTCTTACCGTATGGGCGATAGAGCACCTCACTCCCAACGCCGGCATACATCATCTCCAAATATCCACCATAAGCTTGCCCGTACCAATCTTGAGCAAGTGGTTGCATATGGGTTAACTGCAAGTTGTTGAGTAATACATTTGAAGAATCTACATACTCACGAACCCACGTACGAACTCGTGGTAAAGCTGCGCCATCTGGAGGAGGAGCCTTATAATTGAACTCATCGTAGTTATTCACCAGATTAACAAACAGCGTACCTTGCAAACAGTTGTTTACATTTATACGCCAATCGGCATTTGCGTTAATGCCTAACTGATACATATAGAAAGACTCAGCACCACCAAATGATTGCGTCAGATCTGGATCAAAAGAGTATGAAAAGGCTTTGCGCTCAGCGGCATAGGTGGGTTTCCCCTGAATTTTTCCTGGTGCCTGTATTGTTGATTTTTCATGCTGTTCCTCTCCCAACACCTGTACCACATTTGCACGACGAACAGATGGAAGATCGATGCTGGTCTCTTGTAACTGGAAGTTCGCCTTACGTTCAACAACATTCAGCTCATGAACTGTACTAGGCAGATAATTTGCTGCTAACAAAGAGGTTCTCTTTATCGCCTCACTCTTATTACGATACTTGCTCTGCTTACCGATGACAGTCACAGAATTAGTGGTTGTGTAAAACTCTGTATCCTGCCAACCAGCATTCTCTTTCAAATCGGCAGTTAGCGCCTTCCACTTCACATCTGTCATGGTGACAGGAACTTGGTCAGGCTGATAAATGGGTCTCGGCTGATCAATATGAGCGGGTTTCATATCATTAAAGTTAGTCCGAAAAGTCACCCCCCACATCAAGGTGTTTCCTCTCTGCCAGCTTAGATGGCTATCCAGATTATCGAACACACGGTACACCGCACCTACATTCCAAGGTGAATCTTGATGAATATGGCCAGCGAACTCCTTGCTATAATCATTACCATCATATTCCAGCTTCAACCTGAGTGGTTGCCATGGCGTCTGATACTCAATACCACCGAAGAGTGCCGCTGATCCATGAAACAAGCTATCAACTTCAAACTTACCACCGCTACCAGAATAGCCAGAATTTCTTTGACACCAGCTATCTTTATACTCACAAAATGGGTTGTTAATATTACCACTTTCGGCCATATTTCCCCAGCCGATACCGATCGTAAAATCAAATGGACCATAGCGTTTGCTAGCCGTCATAAACTCACTATCAAAGAGACCGGTCCCCATTAAATCTCTAAAGCCCACGGAAACCTGTGGCAGATAGTTAGATTCTTTCCAGAGACGGAACTTGAAATCCATCGCTTTGTCTTTATAGGTTTGATCACCACTAAAATCTTCGTTCGGACTATATTTTCTTGTTCTTACATCAGTGTATCTTAGTGTCGCCTCAAACCAATCAAATGGCTGTGCAGAAATGGACCATCGACGATACTGGTCATTATCAACATAGTTGGCACTGAATTCACCTGTTTTGGCCATTCGTGCAGTAGGCATTTGAAGCAGCCCCACCCCACCGAAGTCACCTTGTGAGGGACCATAAGGATCAATAACAGACTCTGCAGCACAAACCGCCCCTGAAACAAAGATTGCAATATATTTCAATTTAGGCAGCATCATTCTGGCACTCGATTAGCAATCAGATTGGCAATACGAATATTGATATCCTTATATTGCTCTGGAAGGATTTGGGAATCAAAACCGACAAACAGCGTAGCTCCCGCCATAGGTTCACGATGCAGTTTGTTCCAATTAGCGACAGGAACGCGGCTGATAAAACCGTCAGGCTGGATCAGGAATGCTTCATGCTGCGCAGCGCCAGCCAACAAGCGGTAATCCTGCCAATAGGTTGCCAAACTGGCACCAGGCTGAAGCAGCTGCTTACTGCGACCGTTAATCAGTCCGACGAAGTAGATAAAATCGGGCCTTGAAGCAAGAAAAAGTGTGTACTGCCCTTTCAACAGTGGATTACCATGCGGGTCAACTCTGGATTTAGCAGGGTCTAATGCGATTGACAAACGACCACTGACAGGAACTTTGTCCAGCTCTTGTAGTAACTGCTGAGTTGACTGGATCAATGCACCTTTGTCACCCTCTTGCATCCAAAATACCTGAAGAGATTTAAGATCTTTGAGCAATTGTTCTTTAGTCGCCTGAAATTCCGCTATGGTTTTTTCATTCGCTATTTGTGCAGTACGCCAATATATATCATCTGGCAATTGAACATTAAATAACAGGTCTGCAAGTCTGGCTCCATCATGCAACTCAATCTTCGCTGTAGCATGACGTTCAAAAATCACGTTTACATCAGCTTGAGCCAAAGCAAAAAATGGTATGAGACCGATCGTCAGGTATCTTTTCATAATGCGTACGGCTTTAATATTGTCATTTCAATCACCGGCAAGTCCGGCCCCAATTGCTGCTGGCTTTTTAATACTCTGCCTGTACTAGGTTCAAACCAATAGTAATTATGCCAGGAGTTCTGGTCATGTCCGAGACTGACCAACTCGTCAATCAACATAACATCATGTGATTTATCAAGGATTAACAACATTTCTGGAACAGCAGATATAAACTTAGCCCGCATGTTATATCCACTCACATAATCCTTTTCCCATTCAGCAGTATACTGCCAAGACATGGAATCTAGGTTCAAAGATATATCGGGTACATTTACCATTTTTTGTAATGGATCAGGCCAAGTCGATGCCACTAAATAGAGATCATTTTCCAAACCCACCGTCTTGTATAGTCGACCTGATTTGGTAACAAAAAGCTTATTATCAGAACTCACCCAGCTCAATGAACCATCAGGATCTGCAAACGCAAGTACTACCAATGCTTGCGGGTTATCACCAACTCGCAGATAAGCACTGGCATAAGGTAATTCTCGCACCTTTTCAGCAGTTACCTGCACATCATCCACCCCCAAAAGGGCATAACGGAGCGTTGCATAGGTATCAGAACTGGTGGCAGAACAACCACTCAAGAGTAACAATCCCAAAGGTACAAACAAACGAAGATAAAACATAGACGGGTCACTCAGTGGAATTGGAAAATGATTGCAAAGTGACAAAAATAAGGCTGCCAATATGGCAGCCTTATTACAATACCAAACAACTTACTTGGTAGCAGTAGTTGTGTTAGTGCTGGTACTGGTCGAGTCGTCGTTTGCCTCTGAAATAACAACCGCTGCCAGTACGGCAGCACCAACACCGACAGCAACCAAAGAGGTGGTACCAACAGCCGCAGTGCCCGCTGTGGAACCCGCTGCAGTCCCTGTGGTTTCTTCAGCAGCAAAAGCATTTGAAGAAAGAACCAACAGAGCAGCCAGAGTCAACGCTGATTTTTTCATTACTAGTTTCCTTGTGTAAACATTATTTAAAGTACTAACAGGATATCGTGAAACAAACCAATAAGCCAGAGTAAGTCGCTCAGATGAGCCCTTAATCAATTACGATAGTGTACGTCCCATTGCATGCCGTACCAGCACGATCATAACGCCTAACATGCCACCAAGCAAAGTCCCCAATACGGCTATCAACGCTCGCTTAGGTTTCGCTTTCTCTTCAGCTACCACAGCAGGATCAAGGGTTTTGAACACGTACTCTTGATTCACTTCTGTCAACATCAAGGTTTTCGTCTGATCCTCGATCAGTTGATAGAATACCTTCTGCATATCTGCGACCGGTGTTTTCTCGAGCTGTGCTTTGAGATAGGTAATGTTACGTGTCGCATCGCTTTGATCACGCAGCTTCATGGCCTCATTGAGATCGGCTACCAACCAGTCAACCCACTGCTTAGCGCACTCCGGCGAGTAGTAATCCACCGTAACCGTGACCAGCCCCGATTTGGCATCCTGACTGATACTGGCAACATCGCGAAATGCCTTGACCAACTCCCAGTCCGTTGGTTCAACCGACTTGCCAGGGGGCACTTCGCGCACCCACTTTTTGCTGGCCACATCATAGATCTCTTCATCAATCACCAATTCGCCAGTCGTCTTGTCCGCTTTGACTACGGCCATCAACGGCACTTCCAACTGATGTTGGCGAATAAAATGGCTAAGAAACTGGCGAGATTTCCCAATCTCGACCGCGATAGCCGTCTTGTCCGGTCCTCCGCTACTGAGGTTGACCCCCGCCAAGCTGGCAAGCCCGCCAAACTGGGCTGCCATAGCAGCAAGGCCGCCACCTTGTTGTTCAGCAGAAGGCGCAAGCAGAGCCTCGGAGCGATAAATATTTGGCAGTGAAAGGGCAACCAGCACGGCAATGACCGCCCCAATCAGGGTACTGCCGGCAACCCACCACTTACCGCGCCAAAGCGCCGCAAACAATTCACGCAAATCGATCTCATCTTCCCCACCACCGCTCATCGCAACAGGCAAGGGAGGGTGTTCTTTTATCTGTGTCATAACTAGCCAAATCTCAAAAGAGCCAGGTGGCCTTTCCACCTGACTAAATGGACTATCAAATGAGGTGTGGAATTACTTGATGGCACTCCACGCGACACCCAGTTGATAAAGGATCTGGGTAGCAGAAGTCATGATGCTCAGGTTATCCAGATAATCGGAATCAACAGGCACCACGATTGTATCGCCAGGCTCCAGGTGCTTACGGCCACCAAACCAGCTATCACCTGGCAACATCACACTGCCATTCGCCTTGATCACATAAATGCGGTCGGTATCTGCCTGCTTCTTGGTGCCACCAGCCCGACTCAGGTAATCGTTGACGCTCAGGCTACCATCGTAGACGTGGGAAGATGGGAACTGCACCATCCCCTGAATTGAGACCACATTTTGCAATGCGGGCACATAGAGCTTGTCGCCATCTTGCAGCATTACATCAGCCTGCTTGTCACCAGACAATATCGCCGGCATGTCGATAGTCATGCGACCGACCGCCTTGCTGTTTTCCAGCTGGTTGACGACCGTCATCGCCTCTGCAGGCGAGCTGGTGTAGTTGGCAATGCTGGATTGACGGCGCAACGTCATCGTGGCGATCTCTTGCTTAAGCTCATCACGCAACAACGCAATACGTTCAGCTTCCTGCTTGCGCAGCGCCTCGCGAGCAAACACTGCGCCATTCGGATTCGCATAAGGGGTTATACCGCCGACTCGCTGGATCAAGTCCTGTAGGCTTTCGCCACGACGAACTGTATAGGTCCCAGGATACTTCACCTCGCCAAACACCTGTACGGTTGCTTCTTCACGCCACTGAGGATGAGGCAATACGTTTAAGCTGTCTTTTGATTGCACCAAAGGTGACCCAGTGACACGATTCGCTGTTGCCAAATCAAGGCGCTGATTATCAATCACAATATCGTTGCCCCTTTCGCTGACCCGTGATAGCTCGATCACATTCGCCTGTTCGTTGAAACCACCGGCAGCCATGATCAAATCATGGGTACGGCTAAAGGGCGTCAAAGGATAGATCCCTGGGTATTTAACCTCGCCGCGCACTTCAGCAATCTGTACCGGCTTGCCTTGTGCCGCTTGCGCTTTCAAACGTTCAAGAACGGGAGCAAGAAGATCCTGACGGGAAGCCCCAACAATAGCCTCAGTTGTTGTTGTGCCAGACACCTCCGCCAACGTCATCTTCTCTTCTTTGGCAAGCTGCGCACGGCTGACATCAGCACCAGTGCCGATATCTACCGCATCCGCTTGTTGAGCAATACGTTGTTGGGCCTGTTTGTTGATAGTTGCTGAAGAGGTTCGTGTATTCGCCAGCTGCTTCAATCGGTCGGTCGCATCATTGCTAAAAATCAGCACCTGATCACGTGGCTGCAAACGAATGTCATCTTCGCCACCAGGCATTTGCAGTGCACGCCCCAGATTAAATTGCAGCACCTCGATGTTGCGCTGCGCATCCACTTCACGGACAACCAGGGCGTAATTCAAATCTGTGACAGAGGTCAGATCACGATCGGCACTTTGTAGAACCCGACTGATCCGCATTCCAGGTTGGAAGCTGAATACACCTTCACGAACCACGGCACCTTTTACCACAATCGCCTGGCTATATTCGGTACTGCTCGGCTTGACCGTGATCTTGTCACCATCGCGCACAACAAACTGGCGATCATGCTGACTGGCCAGATTCAAGTTGAATACCCGCATCCCGGTTTCACCATATCGGGTCACCGACACCTCTTTCAATGCAGCGGCTTTCATCCCCCCCGCAAGTCCCAGTACATTGACCAAGGCCGCAGGGCTACTCAATTCATAAATAGCTGGGCGTTTCACCAGACCATCGATACTGATCTCACTCCCTTTAGCAGGGATAAACACCGTATCACCAGAGCGCAGACGGATATCCTGGCTGGTATCACCCCATACCAACATCTTGTAGAGATCAACATCGATAACTTTCTGACCTGCACGCTTGACCTGGATCTTTCGCAGTGACCCAACGGTATCGATACCACCCGCGGCCTGCAAAGCCTGGGTTACGGTAGCCATACCATTGACGTTATAGGCACCGGGGCGATAGGCATCGCCCATCACAAAGACCTGCATGGTGCGCAAAGCGCCAAAACTGATAAACGCCTCTACACCAATCTTTTGCTCTTTGATCCGGTTTTCCAGTTCAGTGCGCAGTTGCTGAAAGGTTTGACCGCTGGCAGCAATAGGGCCAAGGGAAGGGAAATCGATAAAACCTTCACGGCCAATGGCCAGCGTATAATTTGCATTCTCTTTGCCATAGAGTTGCACCCGGATCTCGTCACCCGGCCCCATCACATAGTCATCAGCAACAGGCATATCAACAACTGGAGCATCAGTTAAAGGTTCACCGGCAAACACGTTATAGCCAAAGGGTTGTAACTCCCCCTCTTGTGCTACACCCGCCAAGAGAGGACGCTGGGATGCCTGGCTATAATCGACTTCACGCGGCGCAGCAACAGGTGCTGTATTGACAGGGGTAACATTAGCTTTTGCCGATGAGGCCCCCAACTGAGATGGGTCAATACCATATTGTGCTGCCAGCGCCTGCTGCTGGGCAGGGGACAACTGTTTAAATTTTGCCATCATCTCAGGCGTCACTTGCGGTGCGGCCAACACTGAGCCGCCGACCAACGCCAGTGAGAGCATCAATCCCTTTTCTATCATTTTTATCAAATCCACCAAATGTAACTAAAGAAAGTAATGCAACTGACATTCAAAATGTCCTTCATCATAACATAGTGAACGCACAATAATATTTGATGTGGTGAGCTAGGCACCTACAAGTCCAACTACATCTTTTGTCACCTAAAAATCGAGCAAATCATACTGAATACCGTCAAGCCTGCTGCTTAATGAATGGGTTGAGGGCTCTCTGAATTAAGAAAATCAATGTCCTCGACCACACTCAGACAGGGTTCATGCGTCAAAGTTTTTTTGGCCTGCCACACCAGATCGCAGATACCATCTGTGGGGTTAAAACCGGTCGGCATACTCAACAACAAGTGGCGAATCTGTTCATGATCAAAGCGGAAACAAGCGCTATCAAGCTCGGCCAAAAACTCCCGCAGTTGTGGCCATGGCAGCATTAACTCAGATGCTTTCATGATCCGGGGATGGGCAGTGCCCTCAACCTGCTCACCAATTAGTAGCTCCTCAAACAGCTTCTCACCGGGGCGCAAGCCGGTGATCTTAACCTCGATATCACCAGTGGGGTATTTGTCGCTCTTGAGCTTCAGGCCACTCAAACGGATCATCCGGTGGGCCAAATCAATGATTTTGACTGGCTCGCCCATGTCCAACACAAATACATCCCCACCTTGCCCCATTGCCCCTGCTTGGATCACCAATTGTGATGCCTCAGGAATAGTCATGAAATAACGAATGATGTCTGGGTGGGTCAAGGTCAAAGGGCCACCATCGCGGATCTGCTTGCGAAAGAGCGGCACAACAGAACCCGAAGAGCCTAGAACATTACCAAAACGCACCATGCAAAAACGGGTTTTCCGCTGTTCAGCAGCCAACGATTGCAACACCAGTTCGGCCAATCGCTTGGTGGTCCCCATGGTGTTAGTAGGGCGTACCGCCTTATCAGTCGAAATCAATACAAAAGTTTCCACCTTTGCTCTGATGGCTGCCTGGGCGCAGTAAAGGGTACCAAAGACGTTATTACGCACCCCTTCAACTACGTTGTATTCAACCAGAGGGACATGCTTGTAAGCCGCAGCATGGTAAACCGTTTGGACCTGGAAAGTGCTCATCACTGCTTGCAAACGATGTTGTCGCTGTACCGACCCCAGCAGTGGCACTATCTCAACTTGCAATCCTTCTTGCCGGCTGATTTCTTGCAATTCTTTATCAATGGCATACAAGCCATATTCAGACAGCTCAAACAACACTAATTGCGCGGGTTTACAACGGATGATCTGGCGACACAATTCAGAGCCGATAGAACCGCCCGCCCCCGTCACCATCACCCGCTTTCCAGAGATATTGGCATTGATCAACTCTGGGATCGGGACAACCGAATCACGCCCCAACAGGTCCTCAATACTGACCTCTTTAAGCTCATCGATATGGGCCTTCCCCTCAACCAGATCTGCCATACCAGGGATGGAGAGCACCTCACATGGGCACTGTTCTAGTCGATTGATCACCGCTTGCCTGACACTACGCGAGGCACTAGGCATAGCCAGCAAGATTTTTTTAATATCAAAGCGCTCAATCAATGCCTCGATAGAGTCAGTACTGTAAACGTTCACCCCCTGAATCACGGTCTTAACCAATGCGGAGTCATCGTCAACAAACGCCACAGGCAGGTACTCCTGCCCTTGATTCAACGCAAGTTGCAACTGTCGCCCGGAAGATCCAGCACCATAAATCAGCACCGCGACCCGTTGCTGACCAGTGCGCTGAACCAGCGCCCGAAAAAACAGCCGCACACCACCGACCAGCAACACTGAAAACGCAAAATAGATAACAGATACCGTTCTAGGAAGTGGAACTTCCATAAAGAATGCCAGCATGACTAGAGACATGGTAGACAGAAGAACGCCGAGTGATACCGTCCACAACACCTTGAAACCAACATATCGTAATACCGCGCGATAAAGCCCTAACCGCATAAATACGAGGATGGTAATTGGCAGCAAGAATGTAAGCATTTGCCAATGTGATAAGCTTTGCAATGGAATATTGGCATCCAGCCTTACCCAATAACCTCCCCAAAACGCCAAGCAGAGCAACAATAAATCTACAAAAATACTAACAGCTTGCTTATAAACTCGGGGAATAGCCAAGAAGTAATCCAACATAATGGGACCATTTAGTTAACAACGGTGAAGAAGATCAAACAGAATAATTCATGGTAACACTACTTAGACCCAACAGCATCACCAGCACCGCTACCGGTTGCCGTCATAATGATGTAACGGAAGTAGCGTGCTAATGTCAGGGTATCTATCATCTGCCGATCTGTTTTGGCAAGCAATCCCGGAGTTGACATATCGATGTTTTGAACCTGTGCCAAACCGGTAATACCAGGTAGAACCTCATACACCCCCAATGCATCGCGCTCTTTGATCAGTTCCTCCTGATTAAAGAGATTAGGACGTGGCCCAACCAAGCTCATCTCCCCTTTAAGCACATTGATAAGCTGCGGTAGTTCATCAATTTTCGTTTTGCGTAAAAACGCACCAAGCTTGGTGATGGAACTAGTGCTAGCCAAGTGACTCGCCACCGACTGGGTATCGATCGACATGGTGCGAAATTTAATCAGCTTAAATGGCTTCTTGTAACGCCCCACCCGCTCTTGCACAAAAATGGGCGAACCAGTATCAAGCAGCCCTATCAGAGTAACGACCAGTAAAATAGGCCAAAGAAATAACAACCCAAAAAATGCTGCACAAAAATCAAGCATTCGAATTAACATTTTTCTTCATCCTCAATAAAACAGCGTTTAATCCCTTCCTCCACAGATATCGGTGGTTGCCAACCCAATATCTCTTTGGTATAGCTGATATCAACCAATAGATTACCACACAATCGCTCAATCACAGCCGGTTTGCCGGTCACCCGTCCCAACAACCTTAACCAACTCATTGGCACTGACAATAACCTTGGTGACTTACCAGCTGCTAGAGTCATCATCACAAGCAATTGCGTGGTTGAAATATCATCTCCATCACTGACTAAAAATGTTCGATTCACCGCTTGTGGATGACGGATACAGATAATAATAAGATCGACCAGATTATCCAGGGCAACCATACTGCGTTGATTATGAATAGCCCCCAATGGCAACGGTAGATTTTTTTTAGCTAGAGCCAGTAAGGAAGAGAAATTGCCTTTCACCCCAGGGCCATAAACGAGAGGTGGACGAATAATTACTAGCTCCATGCCAGAATTGGCAGCCAGGTGTCGCAACCCATCCTCTGCTGCTTGCTTTGAACATCCATAGGCATCCTCAGGGGCAGTATCACAATTATGCGTAAATGGGCGACCATGACTGGTTGATTCACCATTCACTTTAATAGAACTGATAAAGATAAAGCGCTTCACACCCGCCGTAATCGACTGCCGAGCTAAATGCAACGTCCCATCAACATTAACATCCCGATAAATATCTATTCCATTATTATCTGAATAATTCATCACATGCGCTTGCGCAGCACAATGAATGACCACATCAACATCAACCAAGGCCGGGGCATAATCCGCAGCTGCACTAATCTCACCCGTCACATGACTCATCATTTGAGGACTGGCATCGGCAGCACGGTCATACCTCACCCCAGCCGGTGCACGGCGACCATAAGTTCGGACTGCCACTTCCGGTTGTTGCATTAGCTGCTTTAACACTGCATTACCCACAAACCCGGTGGCACCTGTTAGTAGAATCATTAATGTTCTCTAGCACTCAAAACAGATTAAACAATAAGGCAATAGACAGTGCAACTCGATCACGCCGCCTACGTCTTAGTTGATTGACATGAAAAAGCAAATATAAGTTACCAACATACCCTTTATTTAAACCATACTTAACAATAGGAAAATGATGCAACGCCAAATGCTCAGAAATCTTGGCACATTGTTTACGGTACCACTTACTTTTTATCATGTGCAGTCGTTTTTTAGCCGCCCTAAAGCTGTTATTTGTTCCGACCTGATTATTAGCGTGTTGCCGATACAACATCATTGGCTCGGGGTCAATAAACCAGTTATAACCCCGGCTACGAGCAAACGCGTAAAGCAACCAGTCATGTAATGCAATATCTTCGCCGACTTGTTCATAGCGCTCTAATAACCACGCCTTAAATTGAATCGCTACGTCACGTTTGAACACATAGGTGCAGCCAGGCCCTGCCGCCTCAAACAGATAATCCCAATCACGTTGTGGCTGAGCTTTGTCGATCAACACTTCACGACCATCTTCCCAAAAGGCCGTGACATTGGCAGAATAGCAATCATACTGCTGCAACTTTTCAATTGCTTTTGCTATTTTATTTTCTGGCCAGATATCATCTTGGTCGCTAAAGGCAATATAGTCATAGCCACTTAAATCTGTATCTTTTAACAAACGATAAAAGTTCTTACCTGCACCACCGAAACGTTCACCATAAGATAATACGGAAATATTATTATTTTCCTTAGCTGAATTTAAACAAATATAAAGTGTATTGTCTGTACTTACATCGACACTAACATCAATATCAACAACGCTGTCTTTTTGTTGCAAAATAGTCTTCAATTGTTCTAAAATTGAATTTTCACCATTATATGCAGCAAGTAAAATCAAAACTTTTCTACTTACCATAAAACGCGAACCTAAGCTTTAATCACGCTAAAAAAACCATTGAAAACGTCACTAATGAATAATATGTCAACACCGAGACTGATAAGTGCAACACGCAAAAAATAAAACTAATATATTTTAAATCTTTTGTATTTAGTTTGTATACACTCAAAACGTGGCAAATTAAGAAAGGCAGTAATAGCAGTAACCAATAATAATTCCTATAACTATAAGCGATTTCTATGAAAACAACACAATATACATTCACAAGCACAATAAATCTCGTTAATTGCCGTGGGATCCTTTCGTAAAAAATTTGTGTAAAAATTAAAAATAAAAACGGCATAATTAAATTATTTACTCTACCAAAAACATTTAAATCGTATAGCGAGCTATTGTCACTGTCTAAATAAAATCGTAGCTTAGCAACTAAAAACTCGCTCAACGACAACATTGAAATAAGATCAATCAATAAAGTTAATATCTTAGGCTCAACCATAAAGACAAAAACGACTACACATGTCAAAACAGTAATACTATGTTTTAGTCCATAATTGTAGTTAATATTTGAAATGATGAATAAACCAATAATCAAGCCAGCAGACCAATGAAAGCCTACCGACACAAATGCAAAGATAAAAAAATATAATATTTTCTTTTCAAGGAAGCTAAAGATAGCTAAAAGCAGCACCCACAAGGCAAGGCCTTGTCGATAAATATTAAACATAAGGTCCAATGATACATAGTTGAATACTAAAAAAACCATGCATAAGGATCGATACGGTGATTTTATGTGCCTGACTATAATCAAAGATATTAAAAATAAATGCAGCATACCTATCGCGTTATTGAAATATTCACTTTTTACACCAAAAAACTTAAATATTTCAAACAAAAATCGAAATGAATATTCAAAATCAAAATTACTTGATGAATTTAAATAATCATTGTATGCCGCTCTATATACCAATTCATCAGTACCGTAACCTGCTCTTGTTAAGATTAAAAGCACATAGAACAAGATCACAAAACAAAAAGTAACATAGTCAACCCTTCTGTCATTGAGATAAATAGCACAATATGAAAAAAACAAGAACATTATGTGTATACTAAAAATCAGAAATGTTTCTATGCTTGCGAATATAAACACAAACTGCCCTTATTATAGCTATGTCATTACGGTATGAACCATCAATTAAAATAACCTTTATCCATCTTACCAATAGCACCATCACCAATAGCTCTTAAAAGAAGGAAAAATGAATAACACTTTCTCTTTGAAAAAAGTGAGTAAAAAAATACATATTGTGGAATTTTAATGAATAGTGATAATTTCAAATTTGATTTGATTTTTTTTAATTTCAGTAAATAGACTGCATTTCTTACTATAAAATAATTTCTAAAATCTGAGTGTAAATTAATTTTACGCCCTAAATAGTTAACATATTCATCTCCAATGCTATGATTCATCACTATAGATGGTATCATATAGGAGTTAAAACCATCATGTGCACAGCGTTCACCCCACTCAATATCTACCCAGTCAATAAACAATTCGTCTAACATCAACCCAACTTCGTTGAAAACTGATGTTCTTATTAAAGATCCGGATGCAATTATGTAATCACAATGAATCGGATTTTTGGTGTTTATATCAATTTGTGTGGGTTTTGTTTGCTGAATAGCCGCAGCGATTTCATTCGTTTTTTCATCTTTAAATGCAGGGCCAACAGCAGCAACTTTATGCCCATTATTGAGCAAAATTGCTTCATGCTTTTTCATATTAGAGATGAATTCACAAGGCAACTGGCTATCTTGATCTAATAATAAAACATGTGAATAGTTTTTTTCTATTGCATATCGAATCCCAACATTCTGGGCATAGGCAATCCCTTTATTTTCGTTTAAATCAAAATAAACTGCCTCAAGTGACATTTTATTACAAATTGCCAATACCTTTTCCTTAACAGTAACTGGCGTGTTATCTATAATACAGATAGTATTGACTTGACCCACAAGACTAAACAACAATCTATATAATAATTCCTCATTAGGATGAAATAACACTATTATTGGCAACACTGTACTATTTTTCATAGAAATCCAACTTAAATATATATGAATCTACAATATCAATTTGTACATACACAAACAACATCTACAAATTAATCACAAAATTAATTCTCACAACGTTTAAATGTATTATCACCCTGCAATATATTAAAAAGCCACCTCAACCGTCAAAAAAAATTATTCACTTAATGCTACACCTCAAGAGCCTTATTCTTCTATTTAAATAAATCAAAGAACCAGCCATGTTCATAAAGTCAATGAATATATATATAATAATTTTTATTGATTTATTTTTTTCATATGCAGAGTATAAGAGTTTTTTTCCATTTTTTTTTGCTAGTACTGCAGCTTTATATGCCGTGATACTTATAGCTTCATACTTTAATGCTTCATACTTGTATAAGTCATGATGCTTTTCTAATAACATTTTATAAGCTTCAAAAAGTTTTTCTGGATTTGAGGATATGCTATCCGCCTGTAAATAAACATCTACCAACGGTTTATTTAAATAACCACACTTATACCGAGAGGTCAATCTAATCGCCAATTCCCAATCTTGTAATCTTGGAAAGCTAATATCAAAAGGCTCGTTTAAAAAGCACTGTCTTTTGCCTAAAATTGTCTGGGTACTCATCACATTTTGTGTCAACTCAATCGTTGCTAAATCCTTTGAGTCAACCATCATCGGCGGAATAATCGCATTGAAGTTATCATGAATATACTGATTATACCTAGATGCTACGATATCAAGATCGTGATTTATCAAAAAATCAATTTGAGTCTCAAGCTTATTACGATGCCAAATATCATCACTATCTTGAAATGCAACTAAATTATACTTCGCATGTTGCACACCGATATTTCTAGCTACATTAGCACCAGAGTTATTCTGAAGCTGTATGTATATTATGCGATCGTCACTGATGCTATTAACTACATCAGCAGTGTTATCGATTGAACAATCATCAACAACGATAACTTCTAATGAAGTAACAGTTTGTGCTAATACACTTTTAATAGCACGCTCTATTAGGTGAGCTCTATTATAAGTAGGAATAACAACAGATACAGATTGCTCAAACACACATACTCCTTGGCTAGAATAATTCTCAAAAAATTTAATTGAAATCAATCACACCCAAACAAATCACGGGTATACACTTTATCGGCAACATCTCGAATATCATCAACCATACGGTTCGCAATGATGACGTCACAGTCAGCTTTAAATTGCTCAAGGTCGGTGATGACGCGCGAGTGGTAGAATGTGGTCTCTTTTAAGGTGGGTTCATACACCACCACCTCAATGCCCTTGGCTTTGAGGCGCTTCATAATGCCTTGAATAGCGCTGGCGCGGAAGTTGTCAGAGCCGGCTTTCATCACCAGGCGGTAAACCCCTACCCGCTTGGGGTTACGGCGCAAAATAGATTCGGCAATAAAATCTTTGCGGGTGGTGTTGGCATCAACGATGGCGCGGATCAGGTTATTCGGCACTTCAGAATAGTTGGCCAATAACTGTTTGGTGTCTTTCGGCAGGCAGTAACCGCCATAACCGAAAGAGGGGTTATTGTAATGGTTGCCAATGCGTGGGTCTAGGCCGACCCCTTCAATGATTTGCCGTGAATCGAGGCCGTGTGATTGGGCATAGGTATCCAGCTCATTGAAATAGGCCACCCGCATCGCCAGATAGGTATTGGCAAACAGCTTAATGGCTTCAGCTTCCGTGCTGTCGGTGAGCAGCACCGGCACTTCATCTTTAATCGCCCCTTCGAGCAGCAAATTGGCAAAGGCTTGTGCGCGCTCGGAACGCTCACCGACCACAATACGGGAGGGGTGCAGGTTGTCATACAGGGCGCGCCCTTCACGCAAAAATTCTGGCGAGAACAGCAGATTGTCACAGCCCAGTTCTTCACGCAGTTTGGCAGTAAAACCGACCGGCACCGTTGATTTAATCACCATGACCGCTGCCGGGTTGATGGCCATCACGTCACGCACCACGGCTTCTACCGTGCGGGTGTTGAAATAGTTGGTGCTGGGGTCGTAATCGGTTGGAGTGGCGATGATCACAAAGTCAGCACCCTGATAAGCCTGCTGCTTATCAACCGTTGCGGTTAAATTAAGCACTTTGGTTTGCAGGTAGTGCTCAATTTCAATATCAACAATCGGCGACTGGCGCGCGTTAATCAGTGCCACCTTCTCTGGCAGCACATCAAGGGCAACCACTTCATGGTGCTGGGCAAGCAGCACCGCATTGGATAAACCGACATACCCGGTTCCGGCAACGGCAATTTTCATAATAAGTCCAGAATGGTAGTTGTATATTTAGTAGTTAACACACTTGGGGTGACGGCCAGTTTTAAATGCCTTACATAAAGCAACAAACTGCAACCACGTTAATTTACCTAATGCTAACTTAACGGCTTGTTTAACAATAACGAATATTGCTTGTCTCCAAGGGGTGTAATGGCGCATTGTCAAACCAAGATCATAAGCTCGCTCAACCTGACGAAATCGGCTCATGGCTTGTGACTCGCTTTCAAGCCGAGAGAGGCTGTGTTCAAAACCATCAATCATCTCAACTTGATCAGATAAACCCAACTGATGTAACCGCAAAAAAAAGGTTGTATCAACGCCATATAAAGCAAAGCGACTATCAAAAACATCACCGTAATGATTTTTTATTTTTTGTGCGATATCGTGGCGCACACCAATACCACTGCCTATCGCGATAACCTTATCAGTTACTTGATATGGCCCAGGATTAAACTTACCACTGACCGTCGGACTGCGATGCTCGCTATGAGAATATATCGCAGGTACGGCAACACCCGCTTGGCTACTTGACACAGCAGCCAGGTATTCTGCTGTTAATTGTGAGTCATCATCGAGAAACACATATCTATCACCAGGGTAGCGTTCTATCACTTGGTTATAGATATAACTTAATGGTTTGTTATCCAGCGTTTGGATTAGCTCAATATGCTGCCATTTATATTTTGTCGCATCATCAATATCTAACGTAATTTCCGAAGGGCCGTTGTTCCAAACGATTAGACTAGCCGATTTAGTATCAATTTCTGGATGCAAAAGAGAGTGTGCTGTTTGAGAATTCAGAATATCTTTATTGTAGATTATGATTAAATAAATACATTTCATGATGACAAACCTACTTCCATTATTTATTTTTCCTGATTTTATATTAAGATAGCAAAAGCCACCTGTTTATTTTTTCAGGTAAAATCACCCTCAATTGTCTTGAAAAAAACAAACGATAGCAGAATATATATATAGAACAACCAAACCCTATACAGATAAAAAAATTAACTTCACGATTAAAACTAAGCAATTCAATGTGAGTTAGCAAAAACATGCCAACAGCCATAATTGAAGCGCATATTATAGGTGCAGCCAAGCGAATAAATAGTTCTCTTAAACTGCAATTAATCGTTTTCATGCAGTAATACATAACAGGTAGAGCATTAAGTATATTTGCGACTAGATAAAACATAGCTAGTGCTTGTACATTGTACTGAGAACCAATAACAAACGCACTTACTTGCAAAATTGCACCAAGTAATCCTAATTTCATTAATAACTTTGTTTTACCATGTGCCATGAACACGCTGCCGGTAGTGCTAAGCAAGGACTGAATAAAACCTGTGGGTGCTAACCACAACAAAATGGAGGGCACTAAGGACCATTGTGCACCAAATGTTATGACCACGAAGGGATCACGCAACATCGCCAAACCCGCCATCATAGGTGCGGTAATGCTGGCAATAAAAGTCAGCACCTTTAGATACATAGCTTTTATTTGCGCAGGGTCATCCTGCTTGCGGCTCATTAATGGGTAGAGCGAACGCGATACTACCGAGGTTAAACTTTGTAACGGGAATAGCATCACCCGATAGGCAAGCGAATAGGCACCCAACACAGCCGCCGTAAAATAATGGCCAATTATCATTGCATCGCTGTTGCGTGAAAAATAGTTGATCAAATTAAAGGCGGTTAAGTTGCCACTAAAACCCAATAACTGACGCAATTGCGATTTGGCAAATATCAAGCTAGGTCGCCAATGAGCGCTGCGCCATAGCAAGAAGGTGGATATGCTGCAAGTGACCAGCGTTTGTCCCACCAAGCTATAGACACCAAAACCTTGATAGGCCATGCCCAAGGCAACAATTAAGGCAACTGCTGAAGCGCAAATCTCAATACCTGCCACCGTTCTAAAATGAGATTCACGCTCTAACAATGCTTGTTGGGCAGTGCCCAAACTAGCTATCGGGAAGCTTAACGCTAGCCATAACAATACCTGCATCAAAGCAGGTTCATTAAACAAATGAGCAATTAACGGCGAGGCAAAAAAGATCATCAAGGCAATACTGGAGCCCATGATCACATTGAGCCAAAACACCGTGGATTTAATGGTTTGATCAAGCTCTTTGCGCTGAATAATGGCGGCTGCAGTCCCTAAGTCACGCAGAATGAGGGTGAAGTTAGTCACTACTGTTGCCATTGCCATCAGACCATATTCGCTCGGGTCTAATAAACGAGTTAACACCGTTAAGCTGATTAATTGCAAGCCAATTTGAATTACCTTGGCTAGAGCAACCCATTTTAGATTTGATTTTAAAGTCATCAATTACTCAGTGTTTAATCAACTTGCGGCGCATAAGGATTCAATATGAATGTATTTTTAATTAAAATACTATTGCGAATTGCAAGCTAACCGCCTCTTGATCTTTCTTCGATAGACTGACTTCACCTTCAATTGGCCACTCAATTCCTACTTGCGGATCATCCCAACGAATAGTGCCTTCAGATTGTGGTGCATAGTAATTGGTTGTTTTATATAAGAACTCAGCAGTCTCGCTCAGCGTTACAAACCCATGGGCAAACCCTTCCGGGATCCACAGTTGGCGTTTGTTGTCGGCAGAGAGGTGTACCCCCACCCATTGCCCGAAGGTCGGTGAGCTTTTGCGAATATCTACTGCTACATCAAATACTTCACCCACTACACAGCGCACCAGTTTGCCCTGGGCATGGGGGGGCAACTGGTAGTGCAAGCCGCGCAATACTCCTTTGCTTGATTTTGAGTGGTTATCCTGCACGAAATTGACCGGATAACCGACTGCGGCTTCAAATTGCTGCTGGTTAAAACTTTCAAAGAAAAAGCCGCGTTCATCGCCAAATACTTTCGGCTCAATGATTTTTACGTCGGGGATCTTGGTGTCGATGATTTGCATAATGTTGAATGCTTAATGTTGAGTGCTGAATGGTGGATGCTGAATGCTGAATGCTGAGTAGTGAGTGGTGGATGCTGAGTGTTGAATGTTGTTGAGTGGGGCAACACATCAGCAACCACGTTCATATTCACATGGGCATATAACGATTCAAATGGTGTAACGCGGCTTGCCAATCGCTGGGCTTGATACCAAAGGCCTGCTCAATTTTTTGGCAATTCAGTTTGGAGTTTGCCGGGCGTTTGGCCGGGGTCGGGTATTGATCGCTGGTGATGGCGTTGACTCGCATCACTTTGCTGATAATGCCCTGCGCGTTGGCCTGGTTGAAAATCTCGCTGGCAAACTGGTGCCAGTTCACATGGGGCTGCCCGGCAAAGTGATAAATGCCGTAATACGGCTCGCCTTGTTGTTGATCTCGCTGTTGATCATGTGGCTGATCAGATTGTTGATCACGGGTGTGCAGTGTGGTGGCGATGGTGATCAGCGCCTTGGCAATGTCACCGGCATAGGTGGGGCCACCGAATTGATCGGCTACCACGCCGAGTTCGTCGCGGTTTTGTGCCAGCCGCAGCATGGTTTTAACAAAGTTGTTGCCCGTTTCGCAAAACACCCAGGCGGTGCGCAAAATAATGTGGCGCGGGCAGGCGGCGGCCACCGCTTGCTCGCCAGCCAGCTTGCTCATGCCATATACCCCTTGCGGGTCGGTGGCATCGCTTTCTGCATATTCACCCTGCTTGTCACCGGCAAACACATAATCGGTGGATATATGCAGCATGGCCGCCCCCACGGCATTGGCGGCCTTGGCTAAATAGTGCGGGCCATCGCGGTTAATGGCATAAGAGAGCTCCACTTCTTGCTCGGCTTTATCCACGGCGGTGTGTGCGGCAGCATTGATGATGGCATCGGGGCAAAATGCATGCACCATCTGCTCCACGGCGGTCGCATCGGTAATATCGAGCTGGTCGCGGTCAACCGCCAAATATTCAATGTCAGCTCGCCCGTTTAATTGCTGAACCAGGCAACTGCCCACTTGGCCATCACAGCCGGTGATCATGATTTTCATGCGTTCACCTCTGCATTCGTTTTGCGGGTTGCCTCTGCCACCAGCCGTTGCAAATATTGGCCGTAGTCGTTTTTGAGCATGGGTTTGGCCAGCTCCGCCAGTCGGGCGGTGGTTAACCAGCCATTGCGCCAGGCAATCTCTTCGAGGCAGGCGACCTTCAAGCCCTGCACATGTTCGATGGTTTGCACAAAGGATGATGCCTCATGCAGGCTTTGGTGGGTGCCGGTATCGAGCCAGGCAAACCCGCGACCGAGCAATTCCACACTCAGTTCACCGGCATTCAGGTACATCTCATTGAGGGTGGTGATTTCCAGCTCGCCACGGTGTGAGGGTTGCACCTGTTTGGCCAGCTCCACCACCTTGTTGTCATAGAAATAGAGACCAGTGACGGCGTAGTTGGATTTGGGGTTAGCCGGTTTTTCTTCAATCGAGATGGCCTTCATGGTGTGATCAAATTCGACCACCCCGAAGCGCTCAGGGTCTTTGACCTGATAACCAAATACCGTTGCACCACTTTGGCGACTGGCAGCCTGTTTCAGGGTTTTGCTAAACGATTGGCCGTAGAAAATGTTATCGCCCAGCACCAGGCAGACCGCATCATCGCCAATAAATTGTTCACCAATGATAAAGGCTTGCGCCAAGCCATCGGGGCTTGGTTGCACTGCATATTGCAGGCGAATGCCCAGATCGCTGCCATCCCCCAGCAGGCGTTTGAAGCTGTCACTGTCTTCCGGGGTGGTGATGATCAAAATATCCTGGATGCCGGCCAGCATCAGGGTGCTGAGCGGGTAATAGATCATCGGTTTGTCATACACCGGCAGCAGTTGCTTGGAGACCCCCCGGGTGATGGGGTAAAGCCGGGTGCCGGAGCCACCTGCCAGAATAATACCTTTCATTATTTCTTCTCCCCATACTGCTGGGCGATCCAGCTCTGGTAGGCACCGCTTTTGACGTTGTTGACCCACTGCTGGTTATCCAGATACCACTGCACGGTTTTGCGAATGCCCGACTCGAAAGTTTCTTGCGGCTGCCAATCCAGTTCTGCGCTCATCTTGCTGGCATCGATGGCATAGCGGCGATCGTGGCCGGGGCGGTCGGCAACATAGGTGATTTGATCGCGGTAAGAGCCCGCCTTGGGCACCAGTTCGTCGAGCAGATCGCAGATGGTGTGCACCACGTCGAGGTTCTGCTTCTCGTTGTGACCGCCGATGTTGTAGGTCTCCCCCACTACGCCCGTGGTTACTACCTTGTAGAGGGCGCGGGCGTGATCTTCCACATAGAGCCAGTCACGGATCTGGTCGCCCTTGCCATAGACCGGCAGCGGCTTGCCATCCAGCGCATTGAGGATCACCAGCGGGATCAGCTTCTCGGGGAAGTGGTAAGGGCCGTAGTTGTTGGAGCAGTTGGTGACGATGGTCGGCAGGCCATAAGTGCGGCGCCAGGCACGCACCAGATGATCGCTGGAAGCCTTGGAGGCAGAATAGGGGCTGCTGGGGGCGTAAGGAGTGGTTTCGGTAAAGAGTGGCAATGGTTCGTCACCACTCACTTCATCGGGATGAGGCAGGTCACCATACACCTCGTCGGTGGAGATATGGTGGAAGCGGAAGGCTGCTTTGCGCGGATCAGGAAGACCATTCCAGTAAGCGCGAGCCGCTTCCAGCAACATATAGGTGCCGACGATATTGGTTTCGATAAAATCCGCCGGGCCAGTGATGGAGCGATCAACGTGGCTCTCGGCGGCCAGGTGCATCACGGCATCCGGCTGGTGCAGGGCAAACACTCGATCCAGTTCGGCACGGTTGCAGATATCCACTTGCTCAAACGCATAACGTTCGCTTGTCGATACATCGGCCAACGATTCCAGATTGCCCGCATAGGTGAGTTTATCGAGATTGATAACGGAATCCTGAGTATCACGGATGATATGGCGCACCACGGCAGAGCCGATAAAGCCTGCGCCACCGGTCACTAAAATTTTCATAGAAAGGATGCTCTTATAACAGGGGTAAGGTTCATTTGAGATCAAGATTGTTGCTCGGGGGAGATACGACGCAGGAACTCAAAGAAGTGCATGGATATTTGCAATCTAATACATATCACCGGATGGGCAGGTGCTCATTACTTGAGCTTAAATCGACAAGAGACATGGCTACCGCACTGAGTTGCAGCCCCCAGTTCGCTGATTTTAACCACATTGCTCAAGCTGTTGGTCATCATGTCCTCCAGCATTTAATTGTATTTTTGGCGGTATGCATCGCTAGACGCTATCACAGCTCTCTCGTGAGATTGCACACCACACAGACCCGATTTAATGCCGGATTCTATCTCGTATTGCCCCCATATGAACAGCAAAAAATACCTCGTTGGGGGTCAATTTGAAGCTGAACACGAGGCTGATCACAACCAGCTTGAACGCCCTGCTACTTATTTCAACAATCGGTAACACGAACCTCTCGGCAAGCCCAGAAAAAACAGGGCAACCCATGGGGTTGCCCTGTTTGATTGTCAGCCGGACCACACCAGGCTGGCGATTTATTGAACTGTGTTCAAATTAACTCAACCTGCATGCCATCAGTCATGTTTTGACTCATGGGCATGGGTCAGGCGCTCTTCTTTGCTGCTGTGTTTGGTGAAGTAGCGCATCACCAGCACGAAGAAGAGCGGCACGAAGAAGATGGCCAGCACTGTGGCGCTGATCATCCCCCCCATCACGCCGGTACCGATGGCGTTACGGCTGCTGGCGCCGGCACCGGAGCTGATCACCAGCGGCAGCACCCCGAGGATAAAGGCGAGCGAGGTCATCAGGATCGGGCGCAGACGCAGGCGCGCCGCCTCCACCACGGCTTCACCCAGCCCCATCCCCTTATCATAGAGCTCTTTGGCAAATTCCACGATCAAAATCGCGTTCTTAGCCGACAGGCCTATGGTGGTCAGCAGGCCAACCTGGAAGTAGACATCGTTCTCCAGCCCGCGCAAGGTGGCTGCCACAATGGCTCCCAACACCCCGAGCGGCACCACCAGCATCACCGAGAACGGAATGCTCCAGCTCTCGTAGAGGGCCGCCAGACAGAGGAACACCACCAGCAAGGAGATGGCGTAGAGCGCTGGCGCCTGTGAACCGGCCTGCCGCTCCTGGAAGGAGAGTCCGGTCCACTCGATACCCACCCCTTCCGGTAGCTGTTTCACCATCTGCTCGATGGCGGCCATCGCATCACCGGTACTCTTGCCGGGCGCTGCTTCACCGACGATCTCCATCGCCGGCACGCCGTTGTAGCGCTCCAGACGGGGCGAACCGAAGCTCCACTCGGTGCTGGCAAAGGCGGAGAAGGGCACCATCTGACCGGCACTGTTGCGCACATACCAGAGTTTCAGATCTTCCGGGTTCATCCGGAAGGGGGCATCCGCCTGCATGTAGACCTTCTTGATCCGGCCACGGTCAACGAAGTCATTAACGTAGGACGAACCCCAGGCTGTGGCCAGGGTGTTGTTGATATCCGCGATGGAGAGCCCCTGCGCCAGCGCCTTCTCGTAGTCGATCTTGATATCGAGCTGGGGGGTGTCTTCCATCCCGTTCGGGCGTACCCGCACCAGAGTGGGATCCTGCGCCGCCATGCCGAGCAGCTGGTTACGCGCCGCCATCAGCTTGTCGTGACCGATACCACCGCGATCCTGCAGGAAGAAGTCAAAACCGGTCGCCGTACCCAGCTCCGGGATCGGAGGCAGGTTAAAGGCGAACACTTGCGCCTCCTTGATGCTGAAGAGATAGCCCATGGCACGACCGATAATGGCATTGGCGCTGCGATCCGGGCTCTTGCGCTCGCTCCAGTCCTTGAGCTTGATAAAGGCCATACCCACGTTCTGGCCACTACCGGCGAAGCTGAAGCCGGATACGGTCAGTACAGAATCGACATTATCCTTCTCGTTTTTCAGGAAGTAGTCGCGCATGTCCGCCAGCACCACCTCGGTGCGCTGCTTGGTGGCCCCCACCGGCAGTTGCACCATGGACATGATGACCCCCTGATCCTCTTCCGGCAGGAAGGAGGTGGGCATCCGCATAAAGAGCACTGCCAGTACCGCCAGCATGGCACCGTAGATCAGGCTGTAGCGCACGCCCTGCTTGATCACCTTGCGCACACCGCTCTGATAGCGGTTGGTACCGGCATCAAAGGCGCGGTTGAACCAGCCAAAGAAGCCGCGCTTGGCACCAAACTCGCCATGTTTCATCGGCTTGAGCAGGGTGGCACAAAGGGCCGGTGTCAGGATCAACGCCACCAGCACCGACAGCACCATGGCCGAGACGATGGTCAGCGAGAACTGGCGATAGATGGCGCCGGTCGAGCCGCCGAAGAAGGCCATCGGCACGAACACGGCTGAGAGCACCAACGCGATCCCCACCAGCGCGCCGGTGATCTGGGTCATCGACTTGCGGGTCGCTTCCAGCGGGGAGAGATCCTCCTCGCTCATCAGACGCTCCACGTTCTCCACCACCACGATGGCGTCATCCACCAGCAGGCCGATGGCCAGCACCATACCGAACATGGTGAGGGTGTTGATGGAGAAGCCGAACGCCGCCATCACCCCGAAGGTACCGAGCAGCACCACAGGCACCGCGATGGTCGGGATCAGGGTGGCGCGGAAGTTCTGCAAGAACAGATACATGACGCAGAACACCAGGAAGATCGCCTCGATCAGGGTCTGCACCACCTCCTCGATGGAGATCTTCACAAACGGCGTAGTGTCGTAGGGGTAGACGATCTCCATGTTGGCCGGGAAGTAATCCGACAGCTCATTGAGCTTGGCACGCACCTTCTCGGCGGTATCCAACGCGTTGGCACCGGTCGCCAGCTTGATGGCAACCGCGGCGGTAGACTGGCCGTTGTAGAGCGCATCAGCGTCATAGCTTTCGCCCGCCAGCTCGACCCGGGCCACATCTTTCAGCCGTACCTTGGAGCCATCCTGATTCACCCGCAGCAGGATGTCGTTGAACTGCTCGACGGTAGAGAGACGGGTCTGTCCCATGATGGTGGCGGTGAACTGCTGATCTTCCACCGACGGAGTACCACCCAGCTTGCCGAACGCCACCTGGGCGTTCTGCGCCTTGATGGCTGCCTGCACATCCCCCGGGGTCATCTGCACCCGGTTGAGCTTGTTGGGATCGAGCCAGACCCGCATGGAGTACTGGCTGCCGAACAAGGTGATATCCCCTACCCCGTCCAGACGACTCAGGGGCTCCTTGATGTTGGAGACCACATAATCCGCCAGGTCGTCGTTGTTCATGCTGCCATCGCTGGAGATAAACGCCGCGACCATCAGGAAGCTGCTGGAAGTCTTCTGGACCCGGATCCCCTGCTGCTGAACTTCTTGCGGCAGCAGCGACATCGCCTGCTGCAGCTTGTTCTGCACCTGCACCTGGGCGATATCGGGATCGGTCCCCGGCTGGAAGGTCAGGGTCACCGACACCCGCCCCGCGGAGTCAGACTGGGAGGACATGTAGAGCAGGTGATCCAGCCCGGTCATGTTCTGTTCGATGATCTGGGTCACCGAGTCCTCCACCGTTTTGGCGGATGCGCCCGGATAGCTGGCGGAAATACCGACAGCAGGCGGCGCAATGCTCGGATACTGGGCGACCGGCAATTTGATGATGGCCAGGCTGCCCGCCAGCATGATCACCAGCGCGATCACCCAGGCAAAAATGGGTCTGTCTATAAAAAATCGAGCCATGAAGCGACTACTCCATCCTACTTGTTGGCCGGGGTGTTGGGCGCAGCTTGAGCAGACGGAGCATCAGCACCCTGCTCGGCGGGATTGACCACGGCGCCCGGTCGTACTTTCTGCAAGCCAGCCACGATCACACGCTCGCCGGAGGTGAGCCCTGACTCCACCACCCAGTTGCTGCCGACGACCCGGCTCAGCTGCACGTTGCGCAGCTCCACCTTGTTGTCAGCGGTTACCACCATCACGGTGGCGCCGCCGTTGGGGGTGCGAGTCACGGCAGTTTGCGGCACCAGCAGCCCTTGCGCCCGCTCACCCTCTTGCAGGGTCGCGCGCATAAACATGCCGGGCAGCAGCAGTTGGTGAGGGTTGGGCACAATCACCCGCAGGGTCACCATGCCGGAGGTCTCATCCACGGTCACATCGGAGAACTGCAACGAGCCCTCTTCGCCGTAAGTGGAGCCATCTTCCAGCTGGAAGGTCACCCTGGCCCCCTTCTGCTCGTCCTGAGTCAGCTTGCCCTCGGCGACCAGTCGCTTGAGGCGCAGCAGATCGGCGGTGGACTGACGCACATCCACATACATGGGATCGAGCTGCTGAATGGCGGTCAGGCTGTCAGCCTGCTGGGCGGTTACCAGTGCCCCCTCGGTCACCGCGGATTTACCGATGCGGCCGCTAATGGGGGCGGTGATGCGGGTGTAACCGAGATTGATCTCGGCAGTGCGCAAAGCTGCCTTGCTCGCCATGATCTCGGCCTTGGCCTGCTTCCAGCTCGCATCGGCGTCGTCATAGTCCTGACGGCTGATGGATTTGACCTTGAGCAGCTCCTGATAGCGCTGCGCCTTGAGGCGGGCACTCTGCTCGTTGGCCTCGGCCTTGGCCAGATTGGCCTTGGCGCTGGCAACCGCCGCCTGATAGACAGCCGGATCGATCTGATAGAGCAGATCGCCCGCCTTCACATCGCTTCCCTCGGTAAAGAGGCGCTTGAGGATGATGCCGCTCACTTGCGGACGCACTTCGGCCACCCGCAACGGGGCGCTGCGACCAGTCAACTCGGTGGTCAACATCAGCGGACCGCTCTGCAGGGTCACCACGTTGACCGCCGCGGGGGGCATGTCGTCCTGTCCCTGAGGTGCGCCCCCCTTGTCACCACAACCTGCCAGCAAGCCTGTAGCCAGCAAGGCAAGACCAACTGAACGAGCAAGAATATGTTTATGCATGAAACACCTGAGCCTTTGCCAGTCAATGAACAATCAGGGCCGCATGGGCCCTGTTGGTAAATAGTCGAAAGATGAGGCAATATACATACATTCATAAATGTATGTAAGTGACTTTTTGCTTGCATGAGGCACAAATTTCGATGGCCAGACGAACCAAAGAAGAGGCGCAGCAAACCCGCTGCCACATCATGAGCACGGCGCTGGATCTGTTCTGCTCTCAGGGCCTGGCCAAGACCAGCCTGACCGACATCGCCAGGGCGGCAGACCTGACCCGCGGGGCCATCTATTGGCACTTCAAGAACAAGGATGAACTCTTCATTTCGCTCTGGCAGGAGCTCTGCAGCCCCCTCGCCCACCAGCTCGATGCCTGCCTCAATCCAGATGAGCCGGATCCGCTGGGGCAACTGCGCCTCTTCTTCGAAGGGGTGCTCCACAGCTTCATTCACAATCCGGCCCAGCGGCAGATGTTCACCATCCTGTTCAATCTCGAATCGCTTGAGGGGGAAGCCATCTCATTGCGCGAGCATATCCGCAGCCAGTCCGCCAACTTCTTTCGGGACCTGGAGACCACCCTGGCCAATGCGGTACGGCGGGGCCAACTGCCCGCCAACCTCAACCTGCAGCGCGCCGCCACCCTGCTCCACTGCACTCTGGATGGCTACATCATCAACTGGCTCCACTTTCCGGGGCGGATAGACCTGCAGGGCGAATCCGCCTTTATGATAGAGAGCATGTTCACCATGCTGGCCCAACCCCACGGGCCTGCCTGTGGCCGCTAGCCGGCTCCGGCAACGTCCTCACATCCAAATCGGGGCCTGACCGCGCGCTTTGGCAGTCAGGCCCCGATTTGTTACCCTGTGCGCCCCCTGCTTGAGGTAACCCCTGTGCCACACTCTGACGCTATCCCCGCTTCCCGGCCCTTGAACGACCAGCACGCCCACGCTCGAGCTGCCTTTGTGGCACGTCTCAAACCCGGTGCTCACCTGCTCAATGGTCAATGCGGTACGGGGGAGGATCTGTGCTGGCTACGTGCAGAAGGGTATGTGGTCACTGCCTGTGAAGCGGTATTGGCCGACGCCAAAGTCGCCTCGCAGCAATCCGGGCAAGCGGTGCGGGTCTGCCCGCTGGCGAAGATGCACTCGGTGCTCCCTTACGATGGCATCTGGCTGAGCCGCCCGCTTGATGGCGACGTGGCCACCCTTGTCCTCCTGTTGCAACAGCTGGCGACCCTGCTCAAAGCGGGCGCTCCGCTCTGCTTCCCCCTGCCCCCAAGCGGCAAGATAAGTCACGATGAGCTACAGCAACTGGTCACCACATCCGGGATAGCGCTGCAACTGGCGCCGATGGAAACCGCCTCGACCAACACGCCATCATGCACAGGTCAACACGCCAGCCAGTACGTCATGTTGCTGCGTGGCGATCATCAGGCCACCTAACGGGCTAATTCATCACGGATTTTCCAGTTCAACGCCAAGCCGACAGCTAGTCGGCGATCTTGGCTTTCGACAATATTTAACTCGGCTTTAACGCAGAAAAGGCAGACATAACACGGCTTACGTGTTAAAAAGTGTGATTAATATCAAATTTTAATAACAAAACAGACAATACAACCAACTCCGGATTTCCTTATGAAACTTGTCCTGAAACTCATTGCTGGCATCCTTGCCGGTCTCTTGCTCGGTCTCTACGCCCCTGAGTGGGTGGCGCGCGTGCTGTTTACGGCCAAGACAGTGATAGGTCAGCTGATCACCTTCACCATTCCGCTCATCATTCTGTTCTTCATCATGAGCGGCATCGCCAGCCTGCCGAAAAACTCCGGCAAGCTGCTGGGCAAAACCGTGGCCCTCTCCTACTGCTCCACCATTCTGGCGGGGCTGTTCGCCTTTACCGTGGCGAGCCACCTGATCCCGCAGTTCACCACCGCCGCCGAGCCCACCACGGCCACGGCTATCAAGCTTGCCTCCTACGTCAATCTGGAGATCCCGCCGCTGTTTGGCGTGATGTCGGCACTGGCCGCCGCCTTCGTGTTCGGCATCGGCATCAGCGCCACCCAGGCCACCGATCTGCGCCGGGTCGCCGATCAGGGTCGTGACATCATCGACCGCCTGCTGGCCAAGGTGATCATCCCGCTGCTGCCGTTCTATATCGCGGGCGTCTTTGTCGAGATGACGGTAGAAGGCACCGTATTCGCTACCCTGAAAACTTTCGGCGTGGTGCTGGTGATGGCGATCCTGATGCACTGGATCTGGCTCTCCGTATTGTTCGTGGGTACCGGTCTGGCCCTTGGCCGCTCACCGGCGCAGCTCATCAAGAACATGCTGCCCGCCTACTTCACCGCGCTGGGGACCATGTCGAGCGCCGCCACCATTCCGGTAGCTCTGCAATCGAGCAAGAACAACGGCGTGAGCGACGGTATCGCCAACTTCACCGTGCCGCTGTGTGCCACCATTCACCTCTGTGGCTCCACCATTACCCTGGTCACCTGTGCCACCGCGGTGATGTTCCTCTCCGAACATCTTGCCATTCCGGGCATCGAGACCATGCTCCCCTTCATCATGATGCTGGGGGTGATCATGATCGCAGCCCCGGGCGCCCCGGGTGGTGGCGTGATGTCGGCGCTGGGTCTGCTCACCTCCATGCTCGGCTTTGGTGAAGCCTCCATCGCCCTGATGATCGCCCTCTATCTGGCGCAGGACAGCTTCGGCACCGCCTGCAACGTCACCGGTGACGGCGTAATTGCCCTGTGGGCGGATCGCTTCGCCAACGGCAGCGAGAGCGAAGCTCCTGTGGCCGAGGCCGAACAGGCGTAAGCTCGCCGGGAAGGCCCGACCATCCTCTGCAAAAACCGCAGGCCCGAACCATGTTCGGGCCTGCGTCGTTTCTGCCACCTTCCCTGCTTTTGTACGTATTCCCCCTCCCCCCTCTTTACCCCCCTCTGCCGTAAACAGCACTGGCACAGCTCTCTACACCCGACAAAATTATTGGCATATGCTACATATGAGCGTATAAATGGCTTATGCCAATTAGGAGCCACCATGCCAAGACCCAAGATTGCCCGCCAGATCTGTGGCCGCCCCGCCAACAGCTGCTTCAAACCCAACGGCCGCCCCATGCATCAGCTGGAACAGGTCACGCTGGCCCCTGACGAGTTCGAGGCACTGCGCCTCGTCGACCTTCAAGGAATGCAGCAGCAGGAGGCCGCCCTGGTGATGGGAGTCTCCCGTCAGACCCTGGCCAATATCCTGAAAAAAGGGCGCTACAAGGTGGTGGAATGTCTGAGTCTGGGCAAGGCATTGATGATGCAACCCGCCGAGCCCGACCACCCAACCAGTGGAGAAGAGCCGACATGAATGCTGTCACAACCATGACCACCACCCTCTGCAACAGCGCCCTGATGCTGAGTCAGGGGTTGCTGGCTGGCCACTTTACCCGTGCCGAGCAGCTGCAAATTCTTAACCCCGAAGGGAACGTCATCGCCACCCTGCCCAATCCGGCCGCCGCCGAAGGCTGCCACGGCAAGCAAGCGCTGCTCGACGCCCTCACCCATCATCAGGTGGGTCAGGTGGTGGTGCGCAATATCGGCGAGCGGATGCTGGGTCGCCTGCTGGCGGTCAATATCCGGGTGCTGCAGTGCCGCTCTGCCCGCCTGCCGCTGCCCGCGCTGCTGGCCCCCGCCAATCTGCAACCTCTCACCGAGGCCAGTCAGGGGCGTCCATCTCGCCGTCATCAGAGCAAATCTGCGATCCGTGCCATCCAGCCCGTCGGCGCAGGCCACAGCCATGCGAATTGTCACGGTGGTTGCAACAGTGGCTCCGATCACTGTTGCGCCAGTAGTGGCAATCAGGCAGAGAGCTCACGACAAGGCCATACTTGTTGCCACGGCAGTGAAGGCGCCAACCAGCAGGGCGGTTGCTGCCATCATCACTGATGCCATCGCTGTGCATGTCATCACCATCAAGGAGAAGAGATCATGTCCATCTGGTTGTTGAGCCTGCTCGCCTCGT
Organism: Aeromonas sp. Y293-4; assembly: GCF_027705905.1. NCBI lineage: Bacteria > Pseudomonadati > Pseudomonadota > Gammaproteobacteria > Aeromonadales > Aeromonadaceae > Aeromonas > Aeromonas sp. Y293-4. The sequence goes on from NZ_JAPDCI010000002.1 coordinate 34,881, forward strand.
TCGTGCTGATCCTGGCCATGGGCACCATCATCTGGTGGCGCCAATACCAGCTTGCCCAGAAGCGGGAAGATAAAGAGGTGCGTCCCTGTGGCTGCTCCAGCGCCTGCGCGGATCACCTCTATCAAATCAGCGAGCCGACGCCCAAAAAGTAACCTGACCGCAGCCGCCATAGCCGCAGAGATAAGGTCGGCAAAATAAGGGCGCGTGGAATCGAGAGGCGCATAAAAGAGAGGGGGCACCTGCTGGTGCCCCCTCTCTATTTATTCCTCGTCATGCTTGAACCGCCTCTTTCCCCCCTTACGCTCATCACGGGCGCTCAACCCGGCTCGGCGCCGCTGGCCGCCACACTCGGAGTGCAGGCCGGATCCTGATACTGCTGATAGATGGCATAAAACTCGGCCTTGTTGTGCAGGGCTGCGGCGACACAGGCGGGATCAAACTGGCTGCCGGCATGCTCCTCCAGATAGGCAAACGCCGTCTCGAACGGCCAGGCCTTCTTGTAGGGGCGCTCGCTGGTCAAAGCATCAAACACATCGGCCACCGTCACGATGCGGGCCGCCAGCGGGATCGCCTCCCCCGCCAGCCCCAGCGGATAGCCGGTCCCGTCAAAGCGCTCGTGATGGCTGGCGATGATATTGGTCAGCATATCGGTGTGGTGAATGCCATCGAGACCAAACTCGTTGATCATCAGGCTGATCATCTCCCGCCCCTTGCCGGGGTGGATCTTCATGATCTCGAACTCTTCCGGAGTCAGCTTGCCCGGCTTGAGCAAAATGGCATCCGGCACCGCGATCTTGCCGATGTCGTGCAGCTCGGAGAAGAGGTAGATAAACTCCACCTCCTCATCGCTCAGCCCGCAAGTCGGGGCCAGCGTCTTGGCAATCAGCCGGGAGTAGGCCGACATCCGGTGCAGATGGTTGGCGGTCTCCTCATCCCGATAGCGGCTAAACTCCCGCGCCGTGGTCAGCGCGCAGCCAAGGGTCTGGATGGAGAAAAACTCCACCGCAATGATGGCCGAAAGCGCCTGGGCATAGGCCGACAGCTCGCTTCGGATCGGCTCCTCGAAGTATCCCGGCTCCATGGCATCGCAAAACAGAAAACCAAACAGCTTGCTGTTAAACAACAGCGGCTCGGTATAGCTGGAGGCATAACCCGCCTCCAGCACCTTGCGGCTGTGCTCCGACGCAGAGCCACGCAGGGTATCGAGATTGCCGAGCACCCGGGGCTGCTTGTGCTCCGCCAGATAACTCAGGGAGGGAACATCGCTCAGCTTCACCTCATACTGCACCAGTGGCGAGGGCCCCTCGGTGCTGTGGGCAAAGGTCTTGAGCTGATCGGTATGGGGATCGTAAATCGCGATGGCCACCCGACTCAGCTTGTCAAAGCGCTGCCTGAGCGTGGCATGTACGCTCTGCATTTTTTCGCCAAATGAACTTTCCATCGCCTTCTCCAACGGGACCCCGTGATGGAAGTATAGTGACTCCCTTTGACGCTCTCCCCGCCACAGCGTCAAAATTGACAGAAAAACCAACAAAGCAGCATCCCCACAACAAGCCCCCACGGCAGAGGCAATAGCCCTACCAAGGGCGCGCTATCAGCGACTGTTGGTGCAGCCCAATCTTGCCTGGTCGGAGATATTGTTCGGTTCTGCCATGCTGGCTGTATAGTTTTTGGTTAACCATTCCGGTAAAATCCGCGCCCTTAAAGAAGAGCCACCTAAGAGTGATTGAGCGATGTCCAACACAAAACAGGCCCCCAAAGTAGGATTCGTCTCCTTGGGTTGCCCCAAAAACCTGGTCGATTCAGAACGCATCCTGACCCAGCTGCGTACCGAAGGGTACGATGTGGTGCCCAGCTATGACGATGCCGAGCTGGTCGTCGTCAACACCTGCGGCTTTATCGACAGCGCGGTGCAAGAGTCGCTGGAAGCGATCGGCGAAGCGCTGGCCGAGAATGGCAAGGTGATCGTCACCGGTTGCCTCGGCGCCAAAGAGAATCAGATCCGCGAGATCCACCCCAAGGTGCTCGAGATCACCGGCCCCCACGCCTATGAAGAGGTGCTGGGTCACGTCCACAAATATGTGGAGAAACCGCAGCACAACCCCTTCACCAGTCTGGTTCCGGCCCATGGCGTCAAGCTGACCCCGCGCCACTACGCCTATCTGAAGATTTCCGAGGGCTGCAACCACCGCTGCACCTTCTGCATCATCCCCTCCATGCGCGGGGATCTGGTGAGCCGCCCCATCGGCGACGTGCTGGCGGAAGCCAAGCGCCTGAAAGAGGCGGGCGTGAAGGAGCTGCTGGTGATCTCCCAGGACACCTCCGCCTACGGCGTCGATGTGAAGCACCGCACCGGTTTCTACGACGGCATGCCGGTCAAGACCAGCATGGTCGCCCTGTGCGAAGAGCTGGCCAAGCTCGATATCTGGGTGCGCCTGCACTACGTCTACCCCTATCCGCACGTGGATGACGTCATCCCGCTGATGCGCGATGGCAAGGTACTGCCCTACCTCGATATTCCGCTGCAACACGCCAGCCCGCGCATCCTCAAACTGATGAAGCGCCCGGGTACGGTCGAGCGCACCCTGGAGCGGATCCAGAAGTGGCGCGAGATCTGCCCGCAGATCACCCTGCGCTCCACCTTTATCGTCGGCTTCCCGGGCGAGACCGAGGAAGATTTCCAGATGCTGCTGGACTTTATCGACAAGGCGGAGCTGGATCGCGTCGGCTGCTTCAAATACAGCCCGGTCGAAGGGGCGCTGGCCAACGAGCTGCCGGATCCGGTACCGGAAGAGATTCAGGAAGAGCGCTTCCAGCGCTTTATGGAGCTGCAACAGCAGGTCTCCATCCGCAAGCTGGCCCGCAAAGTGGGTCAGGAGATGACTGTCATCATCGACGAAGTGGATGAAGAGGGCGCCACTGGCCGCTCCTTTGCCGATGCACCGGAGATCGACGGTCTGGTCTACCTCAACGGCGAAACCGGCCTCAAGCCGGGCGACATGGTCAAGGTACGGATCGACGAATCCGACGAATATGACCTGTGGGCCAGCCTGCTCAGCTAATTGAGGCTCTACCGGCCAAATGAAAAAAGCGCCTGCGGGCGCTTTTTTATTGGCTCAATGTCGCAGGCAAAACCGCTGGCCTAGCTCAAATCATGGAGCGCCTTGCCAAGGGGCGGCGTGAGGTGCAGGTCAGAGAAGCGCACCGCCAGCCCCTGCCGCTCCGGCGTGCAGCACATCACCCCGATAAAGCAGCGCTCGCTTGGCGGGAACGGGGCGAGGCGCAGCAGCGGCCACACCTTGCCATCGGTGGAGTATTGCAAACGCAGGCAGTCCGCCAGCCGGGTCAACCGAAGCCAGAAGCGGCGCGGATTGCCAGTAAAAATACCGGTGGCCCAGTCAGAGCGCGGATTGGTCAGCACGCTGCCGATCATCGGCTGGGCATCGTTGTACTCGATCCCCGCTTTCAGCCAGTGCTCGTCGTCTTGCAGCAGCATCAGCCCCGCCTGATCGTAGAGGGTGGTGAACTCCCCCTCGACGCAGACCTGAAAGGTAAACTCCCCCGCCACCTCGCAACCATAGAGATGGCCGCTGTGGCGCTCGAAGCCATACCAGGTACTGCGCCAAAAATCGGTCTGCTGGTCCGTGACTACCTGCAAACCGTCGTCTGTCTGGTGCCACTCGGCCGGTTCATTGAGCCAGCGCCATTGCGTCCCTTCCATCATCCTGCTTTGCTCCCTTATCCCGCGTAATCCCGCAAAAATGGGGCTCGCCAACGCCTAGTCCGGTCACGACGGGTCATGGCTGCGCCGCTGCGGAACCCATAAAAGGAGTCAATAGTGTCGCTATTGCCGCCCCGATACAAGGTTTGTGCGTTGCGCCATCAGTGCGCCCCAAAAAGCGCAGGGGGCCTGATGGCCCCCCGCAAACACACCGGATGAGAAAATGCCTTACTTGGCGGCGCTATCCTTCACGCACTTCTGGACAAAGCTGTTCTTGGCCGCGCCAGCCAGCTTCTTGTCGGCCGCCGCCTTCTCGCACTTGGCCGCCGGATCCATCGCCGCGCCCGTCTTCACGCACTTCTGGATAAAGCTGTTCTTGGCCGCACCGGCCAGCTTCTTGTCAGCCGCCGCCTTCTCGCACTCGCCGGTCGCGGCGCCAGCGGCATCTTTCACGCACTTGCCGACAAAGCTGGTCTTGGCGGCGCCATTAAGCTTTTTGGCCGCGGCCTGCGCCTCGCACTGCAACTGGGCTGCGTCATTGGCAAAGACCGGGTTGGCCAGCAGCACGCTGCCGCAGAGCAGGCCGAACAGGATGGTACGCTTCATGGGAGATCTCCTCTCTATCTGGTGATGTGTTTGCATGGTCATATTCGCATGACGATGTGTTGCAAATGGCTGTTATTGCAACAGCTGATTGTTGCCCCAGATCCCCCGCCTCGCCAGCTTGGGCCACAGAGTAGAGGGCAACCATCGCCCGCACTATAGCGCCGATTGGTTGAGCGGGATTGTCCCCAGCCAGCCCTTCCTCAACGGCAAGCCCGCCCCTACTTTCCCGCCACACCCACCAACCCCAATAAAATCAAGGGCCATGGGAATCCAGTGCCCGACCTCTGCCATTTTTTGAGTCAGCGCAAAAAAGACGATTTTTCTGATAGTTACGTCAATTTATGACTAGTGCGACCAGATTCGATTGGCTTATCATAGCCATCCGGTGCCTATTCATCCGCGATGGGCCTAAGCCCTCGCTGGTTAATAGAGCATTTTGGAAGCTGTAATCCACGGGCGGTAGCGTGGGCCAGGGGTTAAACACTCCTTGCTCCGCGCCAACCGACTGGATAAAGCGTAATGGCCAAAGACTACTAATAATAATTAGCGTAGATATCACTCTGAAGTACATAAATATATAGGTAGAAATATGCCTACACATGAAGTAAGTCTAAATATTCATACAAAGGTTGTGTCACACAAAGATGTTGAGATTGAGGTGAAATCAGATAATCAAAAACTGGGAACATTACTAATTAGCAAAGGAAATATTGAGTGGCTACCATCCAACAATCACGTTAACAAATATAGGTTATCCTGGGAGAAATTTGCTAAATTAATGGAGCTAGAAGGAAATAACGTTAGGATGTAATAAAGAATATTCAAACTCTATTTCCATAGGAAACATAGACTAATTTATCGCTCTACTATGATGTAGAAGTGTCACACCTATGCTGTTTTTACTCAACTATATGCTTGATAACACAATAGTTATGAAATTCATTTAAACCTGCCACTTCATTCTCAACAATTTGAGGTTTTTGTGAAAGAAGAACAATTAAGAGACTGGGAACATTTTAAAGAGTACATAGCATCAAATTATGCTAGCGAGGTCGGATACGTTTTTCGTGGACAAAGAGATAGCAGTTGGAAAATAGAAAGCACGTTAACTAGACTTAGTAAACGTATATCGCAAGACATCACAGCTGCTCATTTGGAAATCAAGCAACTAGAATTATTTAAATTCAAGATAAGAGGACTTAGAGGAAAAAACCCACCAAGTCTGCAACCAAATGAAATGTGGTCACTTGGTCAACATTATGGTCTTTGCACTCCTTTAATTGATTGGTCTGAATCTGCTTTCATTGCTGCATACTTTGCTTTTGAACAGTCAGAGGAAAGCTCAACCGGATTTAGAAGTATTTATGCTTTGAATAGGTATGGATTAGAATGTGATGAAAAATTTAAATCTTTAACTGAAATGGAGTTTTTTGAACCAATTCAAGATGATAATGAGCGTGTCGTATCTCAGGCTGGCTTGTTCACAAAACTACCTACAGGTGAGGATTTAATTGGCTGGCTTAAGAGGAACAACTTAAGTAGCTACATTACAAAGATAAATGTCGAAGATGAATATCGATTAGAGGCAATAAATGATTTGCGAACTATGAATATATTAGGTTCAACAGTATATCCAGACCTCCATGGCGCAGCAGTAACATGTAATATGTGGTTCGAAACTTTTTCAGAAAACCATGAATTAAAAAAATCAGTAAAAAAATTAATGGAAATGCTAGATAAACAACCATAGAAATAGCCTTACTTAAATTTACATACGAGACCTGTGCAGTTTTAGTTTGTACTGTGCTCATTGTGAATTATCCAGTTACTACTCGGCAGGCTTATGATCCCTCGCCCACCAACCAATGCTCCTTTTCACCCTCTACCCCGACCACAAACTCGGAATTGTGGGAGACCAGTAGTAAAGTGCCTAGGTAGTCGGCCAAAGCAGCTGAAGCGAGGAATAATATAAATTGTTATCTGACTTCATCACGCATATCATCGAACTTGAACGACCACCTCCTATGCAAATAAAAATCCCCCGTTATCGGGGGATTTTTATTTCTATCGATTATCTCAGCTAAGCGGCTTAGCCCACCAAAAACGCCCTTAACCGGGCAAACTCCGCTGGCAAATTAACGGAGAGCAGCGGCAGCTCGGCGTGCTTGGCGAGCGGGCCGGGCAGCGGCACATCCAGATGCAGGATCTCGTCCACCGACTCCTTGAACTTGGCGGGATGGGCGGTGCAAAGGAAAACCCCTACCTCATCCTCGGCCAGCTGTTCCCCCAGCAGATCCCAGGCAATGGCGCCGTGGGGCTCGCAGAGGTAATCCAGCTGGTGCAGCCGTTTCAGGGCAGCGCGAGTCTGGGCGTCGTCACGCATACCGGAGCCCAGAGTCTCCAGCGCCCAGCCTTTGCGACGGCAGAGCTCTTCTACCCGCGGCCAGTTGTTGGGGCGGCTCACATCCATGGCGTTTGACAGGGTTGCCACTGTCTGGTGCGGTTCCCACTGACCGGTTTTCAGGTAGCGCGGCACGGTATCGTTGGCGTTGGTGGCGGCGATAAAGCGCTTCACCGGCAGCCCCAGCGCCTTGGCGATCAGGCCCGCAGTGAGGTTGCCGAAGTTTCCGGACGGCACGCTGATGACCGCCTTGGCGCGATCGGCTTTCGGCAGCTGGGCCACCGCCTCGAAGTAGTAGCAAACCTGCGCCAGCAGGCGGCTGATATTGATGGAGTTGGCAGAGTTGAGGCCAATGGCCTTTTTCAGCGCTTCGTCGTCAAAGGCCTGTTTTACCAGCGCCTGACAGGCATCGAAGTCGCCATCGATGGCGATGGTGCGAATATTGCCGCCGAGGGTGCAGAAGAGCTTCTCCTGCAGCGGGCTTATCTTGCCCTTGGGATAGAGGATCACCACCTCGATCCCCTCCAGCCCGTAGAAGGCGTGGGCCACGGCGGCACCGGTGTCGCCGGAGGTGGCGGTGAGGATAGTAATCTTGTCATTCTTTTCGGCAGACACGGTTCTAAAGGCCGCAAGGCACTGGGCCATAAAGCGGCCGCCGAAATCCTTGAACGCCAGGGTCGGGCCGTGGAACAGCTCGAGGGCATAAGTGCCATCCTTGAGTTTCACCAGCGGCGCCGGGAAGGTGAAGGCGGCGTTGATCAGCTCGCTCACTTTCGCTGCAGGCACTTCGTCCCCCAGCAGGTGGCTCAGGATGCGGGCAGAGCGTTCGGCCAGCGGCAGATCCAGCAGGGCATCCACATCGGCCAGCGGTTCGAGTTGTTCGGGGAAGAAGAGCCCCTGTTCGCGACCCAAACCCTGACGCACCGCCTGCGCGAAGCTCACTTGTTCGCTGTTGTCCTTGATGTTGTAGAGATTCATAGCTCGCTTCCTGTTACCCGTGCCCCGGCCATGTCCAGTTTGCAGACCCGGGCAAATCCATCTTCGTTCTGCACGAAATGTGCTTCCATCCAATCCTTCATCCGCTCGGCCTGCGCCAGATCCTTCATCACCACAAACACGGTGGGGCCGGAGCCGGAGATGCCGGTAGCCAGCGCCCCGTTCTGGGCCGCCTGCGCCCGCACCTCGGCAAAGCCTTCGATCAGCGCCGCGCGGTAGGGTTCGGCAATCACGTCTTTCAATACGCTGGCGGCCAATCCCTCCTGCCCGGTGTAGCTGGCGTGGACAAAGGCAGCCAGGCGGCGACCGTAGGTGAGGCAATCCTGACGGCGATATTGGGCCGGCAGAATGGCGCGGGCGGCAGCGGTGGAGACCACGGTACCCGGGTAGCAGACCACCCAGTACCACTGATCAAACACCGGAATACCCTGGCTGATAACGCCGTGCTCTTCCAGCACCAGCTGCATGCCGCCGAGATAACAGGGGGCCACGTTGTCGTAGTGAACGGAGCCGGAGATCTTGCCTTCCATCTCCCCCATCAGCAGCAGCATGTCGTGTTCATTGAGCGGCTCGCCGTGGAAGGCGTTGAGCCCTTCAAGGGCCGCCACCACGCTGCAGGCGCTGGAACCCAGACCCGAGCCCACCGGCAGGTTCTTCTCCAGCACCATTTCGAGGGGCTGGAGTTTAAGGCCGCGCTTCTCCAGCGCCTCGCCATAAGCGACCCAGCAGTCATGGAGGATATTCTTTTTCGGATCGTCCGGCAGCTTGTGGGCGTAGCGGCCCACGGATGAGAGGGCGAACGGCACGTCAGCGGCTTTTACCTGCACCCGATCGCCGAGCAGAGAGCCATCAACGGGGGCAAGCGCCGCCCCCAGAACATCGAATCCCACGCTCAGGTTGGCGCTGGAGGCGGGCGCATAGGCGACCACACTTCTGTCATTACCCATGGCGCCTTCAGTCATATAAGAGGGGTACATGTCTGAACTCATGCTTATAGCTCCTGCTTCCAGTTCTGGGTGCGCAGCACGTCGGCAAAGACGCCCGCCGCGGTCACTTCGGTACCGGCGCCATAGCCGCGCAGCACCAGCGGGATCGGCTGGTAGTAGGTGGAGAAGAAGGCGAGCGCGTTCTCCCCGTCTTTGACCTTGAACAGCGGCTCGTCACCACCGACCGCCTTGATGGCGACCTTGCACTTGCCACCCTCGATGGAACCCACATAGCGCAACACCTTGCCTTCACGCTGGGCCGCGGCGAACTGGTCGCGGAACCAGCCGTCAGCCTCCGGCAGGCGGGCCATAAAGGCTTCCACGTCGCCGCTCACATCAAATCCGGGCGGCAGCGCCTGCTCTACCTCAACATCGGAGAGCTCCAGCGCCATACCAGCCTCGCGAGCCAGAATGAGCAGCTTGCGCGCTACATCCATGCCGTTGAGATCGTCGCGGGGATCCGGCTCGGTAAAGCCGTTGCTGCGAGCGATTTGAGTCGCCTCGGAGAACGCCATCCCCTCGTCCAGCTTGCCGAAGATAAAGGAGAGGGAACCGGAGAGGATGCCGTCGAAGGCACGCAGCTTGTCACCGGCCTTGATAAGGTTTTGCAGGTTCTCGATAACCGGCAGACCGGCGCCGACATTGGTCTCGTACAGGAACTTGCGGCGAGTCTGTCGGGCAGTGCGGCGCAGCGCCTTGTAGTAATCGAGCGAGCCGGTGTTGGCCTTCTTGTTCGGGGTAACCACATGGAAACCGGCGGCGAGGAAGTCGGCATACTGAACGGCTACTGCCTCGGATGAGGTGCAGTCGACGATCACCGGGTTGATGATATGGCTATCTTCCACCAGCTTTTTCACCCCTTCCAGCGAGAAGCTGTCGCGGGCTTCCGCCAGCTGTTCACGCCAGTTGGCGAGGTTCAGGCCATCCTTGTTGACCGCCATCTGGCGGCTGTTGGCAATGCCGACCACCCGCAGGCCAGTACCCTGCTCGGCCAGTACCGGTTGCTGGCGGGCGATCTGATCAACCAGTGCCGCACCAACGCCGCCAACCCCGACCACAAACAGATCGATAAACTGCTGGCTACCAAAGAAGTTCTGGTGACACGCCTTGATGGCTTCCGCCACCTTGCGATCCCGCACCACCGCCGAAATGGAGCGCTCACTGGAGCCCTGCGCGATGGCGACGATATTGATGGAGGCTTGCGCCAGCGAGGTGAAGAAGCGGGCTGCCATCCCCTTGCTGGTGCGCATGCCGTCACCGATGAGGGAGATGATCGCCAGATCGTTCATGATCTCGAGCGGGTCGAGCAGCTGGTTTTTGAATTCCAGCTCGAACTCGCGCTCCAGCACCTTGCGAGTCTTATCCTGGTCGTAGCTGTGGATACAGAAGCTGACGCTGTACTCGGAGGATGACTGGGTGATCAGCACGATACTGACCCCGGCGCGGGAGACGGCGGAGAAGATGCGACCGGCCATGCCGACCATCCCCTTCATGCCGGGGCCGGAGACGTTGAACATGCACATGCCGGAGAGATCCGAGATGGCCTTCACTTTCAGGTCATCGTCGCCGCTCTCGGGGCCGATCAGGGTGCCCGGCCCCTGCGGGTTGAAGCTGTTCTTGATAAGGCAGGGAATATGGAACTGGGCCACCGGCGCGATGGTTTTCGGGTGCAGCACCTTGGCACCGAAGTAGGAGAGCTCCATCGCCTCCTTGTAGGAGAGAGTTTTCAGCAGGTAGGCATCCGGCACCAGACGGGGGTCGCAGCTGTAGCAACCCTCGACGTCAGTCCAGATCTCGCAGCACTCGGCATCGACGCAGGCGGCCAATACGGCTGCGGAGTAGTCGGAGCCGTTACGACCCAGCAGCACGGTCTCGCCCTTGTCGCTGCCGCCGGTAAAGCCCGGCATCAGGTAAAGACAGTCGCTACGCAGCCCCTTGGCGGCAAAGCGCAGGCGGGAGGCTTCGATATCGACGTGCGCTTCCAGATAGCCGCCGTCGGTGACCAGCAGCTCTTCCGGTACGATCAGCTCCAGATCCAGACCGCGCACCCGCAGCAGCTCGTACATAAAGGCGATGGAGAGGTTCTCGCCACGGCTCAGAATGCGCGCCTGCACGTTGTCCGGGCAGAGCCCCAGCAGACGGATGCCCTGCATCAGCCGCTCAACCTGATCCAGCTCGGCGGTGAGGCGGGCCAGCAGCGCCTTGTCATCGAGCGCCGGATAGGCCACCTTCAACCCGGCCAGCAGGCGGGAGAAGATGCCGTTGACTTCAAACAGGGTAGAACTGGCATCCATGCCGCGACTGGTCTGCTCCACCAGCGCCACCAGATGATTGGTCACCTTGGCAGGTGCAGAGAGCACCAGGGCTACCTGAGATTGGCCGTGGGTGTTGACCGCGATATCGGCCACCCGTAAAAAACGTTCTGCATCGGCCAGTGAAGACCCACCAAATTTCAACACTCTCATCGCTATCTCTCCCTGTAAATCTATGAAATTCAATCTAAAAACCAATCCAACAAAAAGGCCCGTACTGGGTGGGTACGGGCCTTTTTTGATTTCTGTGCTTGTTCGTCAGCGCATCAACCGGCCCCAGTGCCACCTGTGGTGGTACCGGTAATAATGGTGGTGGTGATGACGTTGGTGAATAACTGCATGACGAACACTCGTGAACGAAGCTGGCTTTTAGCAATACCGCGGCGGGCGATGGGCTGTCAACTTAAACCTCTTCGCTACTCACGCCCAAATCGGCGCGCAAGGTCTTTGCAGAGCAGGTGGAGCATGTTCAAATCCCGCTGCGGCAGCATGGGTACCCGGTCCATCACCCATTGATGCAGTTTTTCATCCTGCGAAACTCCGAGTTCCCCCAGCAATTCTGCTGTTTTGCTTTTAAGCACTCGAACCTGCCCGGCATTATCAAAATTTTCTGCTACCGCAGCGGCGCCGTCGGCGTTCAGCTCATCCATCAGCTGACTCATCTCGTAGGCGTAGAGCATGATCGCCTGCCCCAGATTGAGGGAGGGGTAGCTCACCTTGAGGGGCAGATAGCTGATGAGATCGACCTCGGCCAGCTGCTCGTTGGAGAGCCCCGACTCCTCACAGCCAAAGACGATGGCCACCTTGTTGAGTGAAGGCTTGCTGCGGATCTGCTCGCGGATCTCTCCCGGCGTGAGGTAGTGCTGGTAACGGCCGCGCTCACGGGCGGTGGTGGCGATCACCAGATCCATGTCGGCCAGCGCCTCGGGCAAGGTATCGAACGCCTCGGCCTGAGTCAGGATCTCCTGAGCGCCGTGGGCCACCCAGCTCGCCTCCTCCTCTTCGTGTACCCGGCTCGCCACCAGTCGCATGGCATCGAATCCCATGGTTTTCATGGCGCGGGCAGCTGCCCCCACGTTCGCAGGTCGGGCAGGTGCCACCAGGACAAAATAGAGCTTCATCGGGTTTCCTCACAGGCCAGAGGGCCTCTTAAACAGACGGCAAACAGTCGCTAAACCATCACCAAAACAGGGGCGCAATCTACCGTTTATCCCCGAAAATTGCCACTTGAACAGACGTTTGAATGTTGCGATAGTGGCCAGACGTGTGAACAAATTACACCCAATCCTTCGCGCTATCGGCCCGACAGATCACAAGGAAGAGAGAGATGCAGCAGCCATTGGAACAGGCCGTCGCCGAGACTATCTTGCAACGCTTCGAGTCGTTTTACAGCCGGTTTCTCGAGATAACCCAGGGCAGCAAGAGCCGCTTCGAGAACAGTGACTGGCTGGGGGTACAGCTCGCCGGGCGCGAGCGTATTCGCCTCTATGACCACCATGTGGGGGCCACCGCCAGCTCCATCCGCCAGATGATGGGGGAGCACCACGCCACCCAGGAGCTGCTCAAGCGGGTCAAAAGCGCCTTCAGCGATCTGCTGCCCCGTTGTGACAACTTCGAGGTGGCGGAGTCCTTCTTCAACTCCGTCTATCGCCGGATCTTTCGCCATCGCAATATCCGCGACGAGAACCTCTATATCCACCCCTTTGTCAGCCGTGGCGAAAAACCGGACCTGAGCGCCCTGCTGCGGATCTATCGCACCGATCTGGCCCACCTGCCGCAGACCTTGAGCCAGCTTTTGGGGGATTACAGCTTCACCCTCCCCTACGAGGACAAGCAGCGGGATATTGTCGACATCCACCGCCATCTTGCGGAGAACGGCCCACAAATACTCCATGATGAGCCCTTTGCCATCGAGCTGCTCAAAGAGGTGTTCTACCGCAACAAGGGGGCCTATCTGGTGGGGCTGATCCGGGCCCGGGATCAGGTCTTCCCCTTTATCCTGCCCCTGCTCAGCACCGGCCACAGCATCTATGTGGATACCGTCATCTTCGAGCCGGATCTCGCCTCCATCGTCTTTGGCTTCGCCCGTGCCTACTTTATGGTTTATGCCCGCGAACCTGCACTGTTTGTCGCCTTCCTGCGCCAGATCATGCCCCACAAGCCCGATTACGAGATCTACAACGCCATCGGCTGCCAAAAACATGGCAAGACCGAGCTCTATCGCCACTACCGCCACCATCTGGCCCAGAGTCGGGATCAGTTCATCATCGCCCCCGGCATCAAGGGGATGGTGATGAGCGTGTTCACCCTCCCCTCCTACGATGTGGTGTTCAAGGTGATAAAAGACGAGTTCACCCCGCCCAAGGATGTGAGCCACGAGCAGGTAAAGGCGAAATACCGGCTGGTTAAACAGCACGATCGGGTTGGCCGCATGGCCGATACCCAGGAGTTCACCAACTTCGAGTTTCCGCTGGACCGCATCTCGCCCGAACTCCTTGCCGAGCTCAAGACGGTGGCACCGTCGGCGCTCACCATCAGCGACGACAAGCTGGTGATCAAGCACCTCTACACCGAGCGCAAGATGATCCCCCTCAACCTCTATCTGGACAAGGCGGACGAGCAGCAGACCCGGCTCGCGCTAGAGGAGTACGGCAACGCCATCAAGCAGCTGGCGGCGGCCAACATCTTCCCGGGGGACATGCTGTTCAAGAACTTCGGCGTCACCCGCCACGGCCGTGTGGTCTTCTACGACTACGACGAGATCTGCTACATGACGGAGTGCAACTTCCGCCAGATCCCGCCGCCCCGCTACCCCGAGGATGAGTGGAGCGCCGAGCCCTGGTATTCGGTAGCCCCCAACGACATCTTCCCCGAGGAGTTCGCCACCTTCCTGCTGCAAAAGCCGCAGGTGCGGGAGATCATGTTGCAACTACACAAGGAGATGTTCGACGCCAACTACTGGAAGATGCTGCAGAGCAACATCAAGGTGGGGGTGTTCGAGGATGTTTATCCCTACCGGCGCAAGAAGCGCTTCAAGTACCAGCGCGGCGGCTGATCCCGCTGGCCCAGCGCGAATGGCAGCAACGAAAACGGGGTGGCCAGTGCCACCCCGTTTTGCTATCCGCTTTGCGCCTTAACTGCCGCGACGGCGGATCACCCCCTCCTGCATGGTGCTCGCCACCAGCACTCCATCGCGGGTGAAGAACTGACCGCGCACCAGACCACGACCGCTGCTGGCGCTCGGGCTGTCTACCACGTAGAGCAGCCAGTCGTCGAAGCGGAAATCCCGGTGGAACCACATGGAGTGGTCGATGGTGGCCACCTGCATATCCGGCTCCCAGTAGGACACCCCGTGCGGCTGCAGCGAGGTGAGCAGGAAGTTGAAGTCGGAGGCGTAGGCCAGCAGGTATTTGTGCACCCGCAGATCGTCCGGCATCTGGCCGTTGGCCTTGAACCAGACGTGGCGTACCGGATCCTGCACCGTCGGGCGAATAGGGTCGACCAGGGTCACCGGGCGCATCTCGATGGGCTGCTCGCAGAGGATCTTGTCGCGCAGAGAGGCCGGGATCAGATTCTCATAGGGGCGCACCAGCTCCAGCTCGCTCTTGAGCTCCTCCGGCGGGGTGATGCCGGTGGGCATCTGCGCCTGATGCTCGAAACCATCTGCCGGCACCTGAAACGAGGCGTTGAGATAGAAGATGGGCTTGCCGCCCTGAATCGCCTTGACCCGGCGGGTGGAGACGGTCTGGCCGTCACGGATATTCTCCACGTCATAGACGATGGGACGGGTCACATCCCCCGGACGCAGGAAGTAGGAGTGAAAACTGTGAACCTGACGGCCGGTCTCGACCGTCTGCTTGGCGGCTGACAAGGCCTGCCCCATTACCTGTCCGCCAAACACGGCCCGCAGACCGAGATCCTGGCTCTGGCCCCGAAACAGGCCCTCCTCGATTTTTTCCAGCGCCAACAACGCCAGCAGCTCATCAAGTACCTTGCTCATCGTTCACTCCTCTATCAGAGCCGCACAGGCTAACAAGCTCACCGGAGCAGAGCAACCTCGGCCACGTCTTAGCGGGCAAGCTGACGACAGAAATGCCCCCTCAATTTCTCACCAGCCACCCTTTTACCAGCCAAGGGGCGCTGATACAAAAAAGCCCGCACCAGTTGGTGCGGGCCTTTGCTTGGCCGACTGTGCGCTATTTGACGGCGCGCAGTTCGCAACAGGCTATCGGCTTACTTGCTGCCGGTCCCTGAGTTGCGGGTAGAGGCTTGCGGCTTGCGACGGGCGGTGGTGGCGCGAGCGCGCGGCTCTTTGCCCTGCATCTCTTTGTGACGCTGCACGGCGCGACGGATCTGGGCGGCCTGCTTGTGACGGCTGGTTTTGCCATCCTGCTGCAGATCGACTTTGGATTCGGTCTCCGGCGGCAGGTTGACCAGACCGCGCAGGTAGTTCACTTCCGGCAGTTTCAGCTCTTGCCAGCCGCCGCGCGGGATACCGCGGTCCAGCTTGACGTCGCCGTAGCGGATCCGCATCAGGCGGCTCACCTGCACTTCCTGGGATTCCCACAGGCGGCGCACTTCACGGTTGCGACCTTCAGTCAGGGTGACGTTGAACCACTGGTTCAGACCCTCACCGCCAGCCGGTTTGATCTTGTTGAACTTGGCGGTGCCATCTTCCAGCTGCACGCCCTTGCGCAGACGCTGCAGCATGGCTTCGGTGATCTCGCCAAAGACACGGACCGCGTATTCCCGCTCCACTTCGTGGCTCGGGTGCATCAGACGGTTGGCCAGCTCACCGTCGGTGGTGAACAGCAACAGACCGGAGGTGTTGACGTCGAGGCGCCCGACCGCAATCCAGCGGGCACCTTCCATCTTGGGCAGGCGATCAAACACGGTGGGACGACCTTCCGGATCGTGACGGGTACACATCTCCCCTTCCGGCTTGTGATAAGCCAGTACGCGGCAGATCACTTCCTCTGCGGCACGGGTCTTGACCTGGTGACCATCCACCCGGATCACGGCGTTCACTTCGACGCGATCCCCCAGTGTGGCGACCTTGCCATCCACACTGACCCGACCTGCGGTGATCAGGGCCTCCATCTCACGACGGGAGCCGTGACCCGCGCGGGCCAACACTTTTTGCAGTTTTTCACTCATCGGGGTTACCTGATTGTTGATCGCTGCCCACTGGTGAAAGGGGCAACGGGGTTAACTGTAACAAACGCCGTTTGGAGCACTCGCCACAGTTGAAAAATGTATATCTCGGTGACATCGGCACGCTTGGGCGCCATTCACCGGGCATCGCTATCCCCGTCCACCGCAGAGGGCAACAGGGGTTGCAGCTCCGGATCCAGCTCAGGGAGCTGCTCCAGACTCTGCAGATTAAAGTAATCCAGAAACTCTCTGGTGGTGGCGAGCAGCTCGGGGCGACCTGCCACCTCTTTGTGGCCAATGCTGCGCACCCAGCCACGCTCTTTCAGGGTATTCACTATCTGGCTCGACACCGCCACCCCGCGGATCGCTTCGATCTCGGCCCGGGTGATGGGTTGGCGATAGGCGATCAGGGTCAGCGTCTCCATCACGGCGCGCGAATAGCGCGGCGCACGCTCGCTCCAGAGCCGCGAGAGCTCCTCGGCATACTCCTGACGCGCCTGAAAGCGCCAGCCGGAGGCGACCTCTTTGAGCTCGACGCCTCGCGAGCTGTAATCTTGCCTGATCTCGGCCAACAGCAGCTGAACATAGCGACTGGTCACCGGATAATCGGCCAGCACGCTGCTTTTCAGCTCGCTGACATTGAGCGGACGACCGGCCACAAACAGCGCCGCTTCGATCAGAGTCTTGAGTCGTTCAGTGGGCAGCGCCACGGTTGCCCTCCTCGCTCTGCTCGGCCAATGCAAAATGGATAGGACCGAGTGGTTCTGCCTGCAGGATCCAGATCAGTTGCTCCTTGCACAGCTCCAGCAGGGCCAGAAACGTCACCAATACCCCCATGCGCCCCTCTTCGGCGCGCAGCACCTGCTCAAGGCGCAGGGTCTGCCCCAGCGTGAGCATGGCGAGGATCTCCGCCATGCGCACCCGGGTCGGGATCTGTTCGCGGCGGATCTGGTGATGTTCGAAATGAGTCGCGCGTTTTACCACACTTTGCATGTAAAGGGCGAGCTCAACCAGCGAAACATCGGGCGCCAGTGGCTTGAGGGCGCCAAAATCGGGGGGCAGGGCGGCCGCGATATAAATCTCCCGCTCCACCCGTGGCAGCTCATTGACCTTCTCTGCACCTACCTTGTAGCGCTCGTACTCCTGCAGGCGGCGGATCAGGGTCACCCGCGGGTCTTCCCCCTCCTCTTCATCCTCCAGCTCCGGTGCCTTGGGCAGCAGCAGACGGGATTTTATCTCCGCGAGCCAGGCCGCCATCAGCAGATATTCGGCCGCCAGCTCAAGGTTGAGCCCCTGCATCAGCTCCACGTACTCCATGTACTGGGCAGTGATCTGCAGGATTGGCAGGTTGAGGATATCGAGCTGCTGGCGCCGGATCAGATAGAGCAGCAGATCGAGCGGCCCCTCGAAGGTATCGAGGAACACCTCCAGCGCATCGGGCGGGATGAACAGGTCCTGGGGCAGCTCGTGATAGGGCTGCCCCAGGACTTTCGCGATGGGTAGTGCGGCGCCAATCCCCGTCTCGGCGGAAGGGACTGTCACCGGTTCAGTGACATCACTCAAACGGGGTCGGATCCCCGGCGCCGCGACGACGCAATACCGGCTCGTCGTCAGAGAAATCGACCACTGTGGTGGGCTGCTCGCCCAGATAACCACCGTTGACCACCAGATCGATCTGCTTGCCCAGCTTGTCGAAGATCTCTTCCGGGTCAAACTCGGCCATCTCGGAGTCCGGCAGGATCAATGTGGTGGAGAGCAGCGGCTCGCCGAGGGCTTCCAGCAGTGCCTGGGCAATCTTGTTGTCCGGCACCCGGATGCCGATGCTCTTTTTCTTCTCGTTCATCAGGCGGCGCGGCACCTCTTTGGTCGCCTTGAAGATGAAGGTGTAGGCGCCCGGGGTGTTGTTCTTGATCAGGCGAAATGCGCTGTTGTCGACCTTGGCGTAGGTGGAGATCTCGGAGAGATCGCGGCACACCAGGGTGAAGTCGTGGTTGGCGTCGAGGCGACGGATGCGGCAGATGCGCTCCAGCGCGCCCTTGTCACCCATCTGGCAACCCAGCGCATAACCGGAGTCGGTCGGATAGACGATGACGCCGCCGTTCTGGATGATCTGTACCGCTTGACCGATCAGACGGGCCTGGGGGTTTTCCGGATGTACGTAAAAATGCTGACTCATAGCTTGTTCTCGCAATGGGGGCAGCAATACCTGCCCGCTCGTATGGTCACGGGTCAAAGACCCATGACACTACCTTAACCTGTTTGTGGCCGCTTCGCTGGCGCCGTTACCGGCTCGCCAGCAGCTCGGCTTGTTGCTCGGTGGTGAGCCCAAAGTGACCGGGATAGGCCAGCCACACTATGGGAATCCCCTCTTGCCGGCTTGTTCCCTATTTCGCTGGCGCCGTTACCGGCTCGCCAGCAGCTCGGCATGTTGCTCGGTGGTGAGCCCAAAGTGACCGGGATAGGCCAACCAGACTGGCATGCCTTCCTTTGGCAACCAGAGGTGGCGGCCCAGCTCGGTCCAGTTGGAGGGGAAGTGAAAATCCGATCCCACCGAGATATAGAGGTCGTGATCCTTGGCCCACTGGCCCAGATTGGCCCGCTCCTGCGGGCTCTGCTGAGGCAATGAGACCTCCATGGCATCGCCACCGGCCGCCTTGAAGGCCACCAGCAGCCGCTTGATCCACTTG
The DNA here is from genome assembly GCF_027705905.1 of Aeromonas sp. Y293-4. NCBI lineage: Bacteria > Pseudomonadati > Pseudomonadota > Gammaproteobacteria > Aeromonadales > Aeromonadaceae > Aeromonas > Aeromonas sp. Y293-4. Next base: position 53,744 of record NZ_JAPDCI010000002.1, read on the forward strand.
GCGGTGAGATCGTAACGGCTGGGGTGGGCCAGCACCGCCAGCCCACCGGCGGCGTGAATGGCGGTAATGGCTTCGCTCATCTCGGGCCACTCGGCCGGGGCATAGCCTTTATTGCCACGGCTCAGGTACTTTTTGAATACCTTCTGCATGTTGTCGGCCACCCCGCGTGCCACCAGCACCCGGGCAAAGTGGGCACGGGTCACGGCAGCATCACCGGCGAGCTGTTTGGCCTCTTCATAGGTGCCGGGGATGTGGCACTTCTCCAGACGACGCCCGATTTCCAGCGCACGCGCCTCACGACGTGCCAGCTGACCGGCCAGAAAATCCAACAGCTGCGGATTTTTTTCATCCACCCCCAGCGCCACGATATGAATTTCGTGATGCTCCCAGCCGGTGGAGATTTCGACCCCGCTCACCAGCCGCAGCGGCAGTTGCTCGGCGTCGATAGTGCGACGCACCTCATCAAGCCCGGCGAGGGTGTCGTGGTCAGTAACTGCTAACACTTCGACCTGTTTTTCGGCGGCGCGGCGCACCAGTTCGGCCGGGCTCAGCACCCCGTCGGAGGCAGTGGTATGGCAGTGAAGATCGAATCTCATCAGGTTATTCCGCTCTCGTGGTCAGGTCACCATTCATGGCAAATCGGTGAAAGAAGGCTAAAAAGCGACTTGACTTGGCCGCGGCTTTATCGTTTTCTGTAGGCACTTCATTGCAAACATCTTTTTACAGGACTTTATCATGCAAACGACTTCCATCCTGACCATCTGGTGGTGGCACACTCCCTGACATGCGGGCGTGTGGTCGTTGCTGTACCTGTAATCTGACAGCAAATTAAGAACCCAAAGAAAAAGCCCGCTGACCCCAGCGGGCTTTTTTATTATCCGGTAAATGGACCTGTGATGAAACCGAGAATTCAGACAAGCAAGCTGACCTGGCGATGGCGCCCCTGAACCAGCCACCCCGGACCAATTAAATTTCTAAGGAATTCAACGTCATGAACATCGGTAAACAGCATCACACGCAAGGGAACGCACTATGACAGCCACACATCGCCTTCCTCTGGGTGAATTCGATACCCTCAAACTCAACGCCCCCTATGTGGCCGACCCGCTGGCGCTCTATACCCGCCTCTGTCAGGGCCGCCCCAACAACCTGCTGCTGGAATCGGTCGAGATCGACTCCAAGGCGGGTAAACAGAGCCTGCTGCTGGTCGATGCCTGCCTGCGCATCGAGTGCCGTGGTCGCACCGTGCGGGTGCGCAGCCTGAACGACAACGGCGCCCAGTTGCAAAGCCTGCTGGCCGAGCGGCTGCCTGCGGTGGTGGCTCGTTCGCTGGTAGATGGCGAGCTGCAACTCGACTTCCCGGCCTCCGATCGGGAGCTGGACGAAGATTCCCGCCTCAAGGGGAGCAGCGTGCTGGACGTACTGCGCACCCTGCAGCGGGAGCTTGATTGCCAGTTGGGTAAAGAAGCCCTGTTTATGGCGGGCAGCTTCGCCTACGACCTCATCGCCTCTTTTGAAGATCTGCCCGAAGTGCCACAGGGGAGCAACGACTGCCCCGACTACTGCTTCTACGTGGCCGAGACCCTGATCACCATCGACCATATCGAACGCACCACTCAACTGCTGGCCTGCATCTTTGGCGGCGACAGCGACGAAAGCCAGGTGGAAGACAGATACACCCGCCTGACCGAACGGCTCACCGACTTCAAACAGATTTGCCAGCAACCTCTAAGCGCCGAGCTGACCACCCAGCCCCTGACCGGTGGCATGAGCGTGGACAAGAGCGACAAACAGTTCTGCGCCGAGGTAGAGAAGCTCAAGGGCTTTATCCGCCGTGGCGACATCTTCCAGGTGGTGCCGTCCCGCTGCTTCTCCCTGCCCTGCCCCAGCCCCCTGGCCGCCTATCGCCGCCTCAAGCAGACCAACCCCAGCCCCTACATGTTCTACGTGCAGGATGAGGGCTTCACCCTGTTTGGCGCCTCCCCCGAGAGCGCGGTGAAATTCTGCGCCGCCAGCCGCGATGTGGAGATGTACCCCATCGCCGGTACCCGCCGCCGCGGTTTCAACCCGGATGGCAGCATCAACCGGGATCTCGATGGCCGCATCGAGCTGGAACTGCGTCAGGACGAAAAAGAGGTGGCCGAGCACCTGATGCTGGTGGATCTGGGCCGCAACGACATCGCCCGCATCTCGGAGCCCGGCACCCGCTACGTCAAGGAGCTGCTGAAAGTGGATCGCTACAGCCACGTGATGCACCTGGTCTCCAAGGTGGTCGGCACCCTGCGCTCCGACCTTGACGCCCTGCACGCCTATCAGGCCTGCATGAACATGGGCACCCTCACCGGCGCGCCGAAGATCCGCGCCAGCGAGCTCATTCGCATGGTGGAAGGCAAGCGCCGCGGCAGCTACGGCGGTGCGGTTGGCTACATCAACGGCGCAGGCGAGATGGATACCTGCATCGTCATTCGCTCGGCGTTTGTCAAAGAGGGCGTGGCCCACGTGCAGGCCGGTGCCGGTGTGGTCTATGACTCCAAGCCGCAAGCCGAAGCGGACGAAACCCGCGCCAAGGCGGCCGCCGTGCTGGCCGCCATCGCTGCCAGCCATGGCACCTCCCTGCAAGCCCTGAGCGCCCAGCAGGAGCAACATAAGGACGTGAGCCATGACTAACATCTTTCTGCTCGATAACTTCGATTCATTTACTTACAACCTCGTCGACCAGTTCCGCTCCCTCGGTTATCCGGTGCGGATCTACCGCAACAGCCTGCCGGCCAGCCGCATCATGAGCGAGATCGCCGCCTGCGAAGGGGACGCCGTGCTGGTGCTCTCGCCGGGGCCGGGCGCCCCCCACGAGGCGGGCTGCCTGATTGATCTGATCAAGCTGGCCCGCGGTCAGGTGCCCATCCTCGGTATCTGCCTCGGTCATCAGGCCCTTTGCGAAGCCTACGGCGGCACCGTCGGGGCGGCAGGCGAAATTGTCCACGGCAAGCGCTCCCTGATTGAGCACAACGGCCACGGCGCCTTCGCCGGTCTGCCGAGCCCGCTGCCGGTGGCCCGCTACCACTCGCTGGTCGCCACCTATGTACCGGAAGAGCTGACGGTGATTGCCCACTATCAGGGGATGCCCATGGCCATCGAGCAGCAGGATGAGCGGGTACTGGGCTTCCAGTTCCACCCGGAATCCATCATGACCTCGGAAGGGGCCCGTCTGCTGACCCAGGCGCTCGCCCATATCACCCGTCCAGAAAGCAGTGTGCGGTAAGGAGACCAACATGCATCAACATCTCAACACCCTCTATCAGGGTCAGTCTCTGAGCCGTGAAAGTACCCGTGACGCCTTCGGCCAGGTGGTTCGTGGCGAAGTGGATCCCATCGTGCTCGCAAGCCTGCTGACTGCCCTCAAGATCAAGGGGGAGACCCCGGAGGAGATCGCCGGCGCCGCCGAGGCCCTCTTGGCAGAAGCGCGCGACTTCCCGCGTCCGGATTATGAGTTTTGCGACATCGTCGGTACCGGTGGCGATGGCCTCAACACCATCAACGTCTCCACCACCTCGGCGCTGGTCGCCGCCGCCTGCGGCCTGAAAGTGGCCAAGCACGGCAACCGTTCGGTCTCGAGCAAGTCGGGTTCGAGCGATCTGCTCGATAAAATGGGCATCAAGCTCGACATGAGCCCGGCGCAGGCGCGCCGCTGTCTGGATGAGCTCGGCATCTGCTTCCTGTTCGCCCCCCAGTACCATGCCGGGGTGCGCCACGCCATGCCGGTGCGTCAGGCCCTCAAAACCCGCACCCTGTTCAATGTGCTGGGGCCGCTCATCAACCCCGCTCGCCCCACCTATCAGCTGATGGGGGTCTATGCCCCCGAGCTGGTGCGCCCCATCGCAGAAACCCTGCTGGCACTGGGGCTGAAAACCGGTATGGTGGTGCACGGTGCCGGGCTGGATGAAATTGCCATTCACGGCCCGACCCAGGTGGCCCAGATCCGTGACGGCGAGATCCGCGAGTTTCTGTTAACCCCGGCTGACTTTGGCCTTGAGACCTATCCGGTCAGCGCCATTCAGGGTGGGGAGCCTGAAGAGAACCGCGCCATCACCGCCGCCATTCTGGAGGGGCGTGGCACCCCGGCCCACAACGCCGCCATTGCCGCCAATGTGGCGCCACTGCTGCTGATGGCGGGCAAGGCGACCGATCTCAAGAGCGCGGCGGCCGAGGTGCTGGCGGTGCTGGCGAGCGGCAAGGCAGCGGATCTGGCTGCTCGGCTGGCTACTCTGAGCCATCAGGAAGCGGGCCATCAGGAGGCATGATGTCAGCCACCATGTTGCACAACAGTCATTCAGAATGCCCGCAGGGCAAGAGCCAGTTTCGCAAGGATAACGAGATGTCAGACCTTATTGCCCCCCATGCTTTTCTGAACATGGCCTCCATCAGCCAGACCATCCTCGGCAAGATCGTGGCGGCCAAACAGGAGTGGGTTGCCGCTCACAAACTGGCCCAGCCGCTGGAGAGCTTCCAGAGCACGCTGACCCCCAGCGATCGGGATTTCGTAGGCGCCCTCAAGGCGGGCTCCACCCGCTTTATTCTGGAGTGCAAGAAGGCCTCCCCCTCCAAGGGCTTGATCCGCGACGATTTCAGCCCGGAGGCCATCGCCGACATCTATGGCAAATACGCCACCGCCATCTCGGTGCTGACCGACGAGAAGTTCTTTCAGGGGGATTTTACCTTTTTGCCGCGGGTGCGTAGCCGCGTATCGCAGCCGGTGCTCTGCAAGGATTTTATGATTGACCCCTATCAGGTCTATCTGGCCCGCCACTATCAGGCGGACGCCATCCTGCTGATGCTCTCGGTGCTCACCGACGAGGGGTATCGCGCCCTGTTCGCGGTGGCCAAGGAGCTGGGGCTGGGTGTGCTGACCGAGGTGAGCAACGAGGAGGAGCTGACCCGCGCCATCGCGCTGGGGGCGCCGGTGATTGGCATCAACAACCGGGATCTGCGCGACTTGAGCGTCGATCTCAACCGCACCAAACAGCTGGCTAAAGATATTCCGAGCGATCGGGTGGTGATCAGCGAGTCCGGCATCAATCACCGCGCTCAGGTGGCGGATCTGCGCCACCACGCCAAGGGCTTTCTGGTGGGCTCGTCATTGATGGCCGAGCCGGATTTGGAAGCGGCTGTACGCAAGCTGATACTGGGCCAGAACAAGGTGTGCGGCCTGACCCGCGCCGAAGATGCCGCCGCCGCCCATCAGGCGGGCGCGGTGTTCGGCGGCCTGATCTTTGTGGCCAAAAGCCCGCGCTATGTAGACATCCCCGCCGCCCGCGCCGTGATGGCGGGTGCGCCGCTCGCCTATGTGGGGGTATTTCGCAATGCCCAGCCCGCCACCATCGCCAAGACGGTGGATGCGCTGGGGCTCTCTGCAGTGCAGCTGCATGGGGATGAGGATGCTGCCTATATCGAGGAACTGCGCCCACTGCTGCCAACTGGCTGCCAGATCTGGAAAGCAATTGGCATCACAAGTTGCGAGCCGCTGCCCGCCCTCGACTACCCGGCCGATCGCCTGCTGCTGGATACGAAAGTCGGCAGCCAGAGCGGCGGCACCGGTCAGGCGTTCGACTGGGCCATGCTGGCCACGCTCGACAAGAGCAAACTGATGCTGGCGGGGGGCCTTAATCCCGACAACGCCCTGCAGGCGGCGCAAGTGGGCTGCCTCGGCCTTGATTTCAACTCCGGGGTGGAGAGTGCCCCGGGCCAGAAGGATACGCACAAGATTGCAGCCGCCTTCGGCGCACTGCGCAACCTGTAACGCAACCCTTTTTGATGTTTCGATTTAGCTAATACAAGGAAGAAGCCATGACCCTGCTCAACCCGTTTTTCGGTGAATTTGGTGGCATGTATGTACCCCAAATCCTTATCCCGGCCCTGCTCCAGCTGGAAAAAGCCTTTGTCGATGCCAAGGATGATCCGGCCTTTATCGCCGAGTTTCAGTCCCTGCTGACCGAGTATGCCGGTCGCCCGACGCCGCTCACCCTGACCCGCAATCTGACCAAGGGCACCAAGACCCGCCTCTATCTGAAGCGTGAAGATCTGCTGCACGGCGGCGCCCACAAGACCAACCAGGTGCTGGGTCAGGCGCTGCTGGCCAAGCGGATGGGCAAGAACGAGATCATCGCCGAAACCGGCGCCGGTCAGCACGGCGTAGCAACCGCACTGGCCTGTGCCCTGCTCGGCCTCAAGTGCCGGGTCTATATGGGCGCCAAGGATTGCGAGCGCCAGAAACCCAACGTCTTTCGCATGAAGCTGATGGGCGCCACCGTTATCCCGGTGCACTCAGGCTCCAGCACCCTGAAAGATGCCTGCAACGAGGCGCTGCGCGACTGGGCCGCCAACTACGAGTCGGCCCACTACCTGCTCGGCACCGCGGCCGGTCCGCACCCCTTCCCCACTATCGTGCGGGAGTTCCAGAAGATGATCGGCGAAGAGGCCAAGGCCCAGTGCTTCGAGAAAGAAGAGCGCTTGCCCGATGCGGTGATTGCCTGCGTCGGCGGTGGGTCGAACGCCATCGGCATGTTTGCCGACTTTATCGATGAGCCGTCGGTGCGCCTCATCGGCGTCGAGCCGGGTGGTCACGGCATCGAGAGCGGCGAGCACGGTGCGCCGCTCGGTCACGGTAGCAAGGGGGTCTTCTTTGGCATGCACTCCTACCTGATGCAGGACAATCAGGGGCAAATTCAGGAGTCCTACTCCGTCTCGGCGGGGCTGGACTTCCCCTCCGTCGGCCCGCAACACGCCCATCTGGCCGCCATCGGCCGCGCCGAGTACCCCTCAGTGACCGACAAGGAGGCGCTGGACGCCTTCCAGGAGCTGGCCAAATCCGAAGGCATCATCCCGGCGCTGGAGTCCTCCCACGCGCTGGCCCATGCCCTCAAGATGGCCCGCAGTGAACCGGAAAAAGAGCAGGTGCTCATCGTCAACCTCTCCGGCCGTGGCGACAAAGATATCTTCACCGTTGCCGATATTTTCGAGAAAGAAGGAACCTTGTCATGAACCGTTACGCACAACTCTTCTCCCGTCTGGACGAGGCCAATCAGGGTGCCTTTGTGCCGTTCGTGATGCTGGGTGACCCCACCCCCGAATTGTCACTGGCCATCGTCGATGCGCTGGTCGCAGGGGGCGCCGATGCCCTCGAGCTCGGCATTCCCTTCTCCGATCCGGTGGCGGACGGCCCCACCATTCAAGGCGCCGCCCTGCGCGCATTTGCCAGCCACACCACCCCGGATGACTGCTTCGAGCTGCTTGGCCGCATCCGCGCCAAGTACCCCCAGCTGCCCATTGGCCTCTTGGTCTACGCCAACCTGGTCTATGTGCGCAAAATTGACGGCTTCTACGAGAAGTGCCAGCAGGCTGGCGTGGACTCGGTGCTGGTCGCCGACGTGCCGGTACAGATGTGCGCCCCCTACAAGGCGGCCGCCGACAAGTTTGGCATCGACAGCATCTTTATCGCCCCGCCCAATGGCGACGCCGAGACCCTGAAACAGGTGGCGGAGCTCGGCAATGGTTACACCTATCTGGTGAGCCGTGCGGGCGTCACCGGTGCCGAGACCAAGGCCGGCATGCCAGTGGAGGGGCTCATTAACACACTGCGCGAGTTCAAGGCGCCCCCCGCCCTGCTCGGCTTTGGCATCAGCGAACCGGCTCAGGTGCGTGAAGCCATCGCCGCTGGCGCCGCCGGTGCAATCTCCGGCTCCGCCGTGGTGAAGATCATCGAGACCCACCACCATAACCCGGAACATATGCTCACTCGTCTGAAAGAGTTTGTGGAAGGGATGAAGGCGGCGACCAATCGATAAAGAATGACATTGGCCAAATGCTATTGGCCGTGAGTGATCCGGCTGCGTATCCGCCTCACGCACAGGTGTATCGCTGCATCACCACATCAAAGGGAGCCTGACCGGCTCCCTGTCTTTTTATCTCGCTTGCACCCGCTTGCAGCTCCCGGCTGTTTGCCCCCTCTCCCTCCGGGAGAGGGCTGGGGTGAGGGCGGCTTTGCATTCCCAACCAAATGAGTTGCTAAATACAAATGCCACTGATGACTAATTTTTTGATCTGGAACAGATTTCTATCAAAGCCCTCTTCTCATTTTCTCTTCGGCCATTAAGATATTCAAACGAGCATCACCTCTCGAACGAGAGAACACTATAGAAATGATATTTAGTAAGCGTAATAAGGTAAGGGGTGATATTTTATAGTATTTCTCATATGACAGAAACGACTTACACAAGGTTTAGGGAATGGATAAGATCTCACTGCAATATAATGTTTCTGATTTAGCTAAGTTTATGCAAAAAGCTAAGGATGGCAATAAGCCTTTTGTTTTTTTCACTGGTGCCGGTTGCTCAGTTACAGCAGGAATTCCTCTTGCAAAAAGACTAACTGAGGAAATGCATAAATGTTTTGAAACCGAGCTTAAATTGCTTGTTGGTGCTGATCGCGAAGACTACGGTAAGTGCATGGCCCAAATTGGTCGTGATGATCGTAGGCGTTTTCTTAAGAGCTATATTGATCAAGCGAAAATTAATTGGGCTCATATTGCCTTGGCATGCCTGCTACGAGAAGGCTACATTAGCCGCGTGTTAACATTTAATTTTGATAATTTATTAGCTCGTAGCTGCGGGCTATTAGGTTTGTACCCCGCGACTTATGACTTTACAGCTGCCAATTTAAACTTATATCACTTGATTGATAATCCTGCTATTGTTCATCTTCACGGACAAAGCCATGGTTTTGCTCAGCTCAATTCTGATAAAGAAACTGCGGAACATGCTGCACAATTGAGCCAATTTTTATGTGCAACATTAAATGAATCCCCAGCATTGTTTATTGGTTACAGCGGGCAAGCTGACGCATTTTTTCCACAGATAAAAAATCATTTTTCAGGCCAGCATCGACTATTTTGGGTCGATATGCAAGAGCAAGCGCCCACGCATATTTCTGACTCTATTTTAAAAACAAGCTTAGCCTATTATATGTGCTGTGCAAATGGAGCTGATTTATTCTTGATCGAACTAGCTCAACAGCTAGATTGTTTTCCTCCAATGATTATTACTGATCCATATGCTCACTTGCTCGAAGAGCTAGATGCAGTCACTGATTATCCACAATATCATAATGAAAATATAGTCCATCCAGTGGTTCAATTAGAAGATAGCCAATCTGTTTCGATAGCAACTCAAGATATTTTGCAAGAACTACGGCAACGCCTCATGCAAGCACAAAAAGTAGAGCATGATGCACAACGTCCAAACTATCTTGAATTGTTCTTACAAGGTAAATATCAGGATATTATTGAGCAATCGGTACAACTCAGACCTAAAAATGTTACTGAAGAAGTCTGGGTTGCCAAAGCCTATTTCAACTGTGCACTTAAGCAAACCAGTCTTGCACAAGAAATCAATGTGTATGACGAACTCATCCAGCTTTTTGGCACCAGCGATGCTCCCGCCCTGCAAGAGCAAGTGGCCAAGGCTCTGTGCAACAAAGGTGTGACGTTAGGCCAGCTAGGCCGTTCAGAAGACGCAATCACGGTATATGACGAGCTAATCCAACGCTTTGGCACCAGCGATGCTCCCGCTGTGCAAGAGCAGGTGGCCAAGGCGCTGCGCAACAAAGGCGTGACGTTAGGCCAGCTAGGCCGTTCAGAAGACGCAATCACGGTATATGACGAGCTAATCCAACGCTTTGGCACCA